>JBEEPP010000010.1:0-10874 GCA_041191045.1 Pseudomonadota bacterium | reverse complement strand
TCTTTAAGACGATTTTTTATAGATTTATTTCCTTCGTCGGCAATATCATCTCCGAGACGAGCAAAAGCATATAAGGTCGTAATTGCCTCTTTCATATCTCTACCAAGAACCAATGAGCCTACTGTAAAATTTTCATAGTGTTTCTTTGTTTGCTCAATTTTGTACTGATTCTTTATATTTTGTGTAATCCTCATAAACAGTAGTATGTTATAGAATGTAATACTTTAATAGGTAAGGTTAGTTCTATGTTTGGAATTATTGGCGGCACCGGGTTAGCTTCGATAAATGAATTAAAAGTATTAAAGCGTGAACTCATTAGAACGCCTTATGGAGAACCTTCTCAGCCGCTCATTTTCGGATCTTTATCAAACAAAAATATTGTTTTTCTTGCTCGCCATGGCTCGGGCCATACAATACCACCTCATGAAATCAATTATCGAGCCAATATTTGGGCGCTTCAGTCGGTGGGAGTTACGAAAATCATATCAGTAGCGACTGTGGGTGTAATCGACGAAGCAGTTAAACCAGGCACTATTTGTATTCCCAATCAAATTATTGATTATACCTATGGCCGTAAAAATACTTATTTCGATGGCGCTGAAATGCCAGTTAAGCACATAGATTTTACTTATCCATACGATGAATCTCTAAGAAAAGAAATTATTAGTGTTGCTCAGTCAATTTTAAAAACAGTAGTCACTGAGGGGGTTTATGCAGCAGTGCAGGGACCTAGGCTTGAAACCGCAGCTGAAATAAATCGTCTTGAAAAAGACGGTGCAAATATAGTTGGTATGACTGGAATGCCAGAAGCAGCCTTGGCAAAGGAACTTAATATTGCATATGCAGCGATATGTCCTATGGTAAATCACGCTGCTGGAAGGGGTTTAAGTAAAGATGCTATTTCATTTTCTAGTATTAATGAGCTTTGCGATAATGATATTTGCCAACTTATGATGACTGATGTAGTAAGACTGATTCAAACAATTATTTCAAAAAATTAAATGGCCATAAGACAAGTCTTGAAAATGGGCGATCCGCTGCTTTTAAAAGTTGCTGAGCCAGTTCGTAATTTTAAAAGTCCTGCATTAAAAAATTTGATTGAAGATATGCAAGACACGATGCATTCTTTAAATGGCGCAGGCTTGGCAGCCCCTCAAATAGGCGTGAGTTTAAGAGTTGTCATTTTTGGCGTTAAAAAGACTCCGCGTTATCCAGACGCAGAAGAAGTACCTTACACTATTTTAATTAATCCACAACTTACTTTTCTTGATGAAGATATGGATAGCGGATGGGAAGGGTGTCTTTCTGTTCCCGGCATGAGAGGGTTAGTGCCAAGATTTAAAAAACTTCGTTATCAAGGTTATGACTTGAACCACAATCCAATTGATCGCACAGTTAGTGATTTCCATGCGCGCGTTGTTCAACATGAGTGCGATCATCTAGATGGCATTCTCTATCCTATGAGGATTAAAGATTTAAGTAATTTTGGGTTTTCTGAAGTTTTATTTCCCGATTCGGACCTTCAAGATGACTAAAGGTTATGATAGAATTCTCGCTCCGGAAGAGTGGCTGAGCGGTTTAAGGCAGCGGTCTTGAAAACCGTCGAGGGTTCATAGCCCTCCGTGAGTTCGAATCTCACCTCTTCCGCCATTTATTCCAATCTATTCTCATTCAAATCTATTTTTAATAGCTTTATCATAAACTTCCTTAGATGATCTATACATGACATCCAAGGTAAAGGGTCTGTATATATATTTCATTTGATCTGTATTGGGAGCTTTCATAATTTTTAACATTGCTTTTGATAAGAGCTCCGGACTCTTAGGTTTGACTAACATAGCTTTTTTATAAGCCTTTAAAGTTTCTGGAATGCCTCCTACTGGGCAGCTAATAATTGGAAGGCCAACAGACATAGCCTGTAATAATGCCTGAGGAACACCTTCATTTGCGTAACTTGGTAATACAAAACAATCTATTGCTTGCAAATAGGGCACGATATTTCGAGTATCGCCAACAAATCTTACATTGTCCGGATAAAATGAATTTTTAGCTAATTTTTTACAATTTTGCATTTGTGGACCATCGCCTATTATGATTAAAGTACACGATGGATTATTCAAAAGATTAAAGGCTTCAATTAAATCGCTATGTCCTTTCCACGATCTCAATGTAGCTGCAATACCAAAGATAAAATGTTTCTGTGGAAGCTTCAGTAATTTTCTTTGTTGTATTTTATTGCCAGGTATAAAAATTTCAGTATCAATTCCAGTAGGAACAGAAGTGATATGTGTACGGACAAATTTATCTTGAGTTAAGTCACTCTTTATAGATTCACTCGTTGTCATAATTGATTCACAACCATGGTTATATAGCCATTTAGAAGATATGTTTCTATGAACCTGAGTGCTTATATGTCTCGTTCTTACAATCGCTGGCTTTATATTTAAGGTTAATCGAGCTATAGCCGAAAGCCAATGATCAGTACTTGAATGGCAAGATATAACATCCGGATTTACTTTTTTAATAAGCCTTCTTAATGAGAGCAAATCAGCAAATCTCTTTTTTTGAAGTTTAATGCGTTCACACTTTACCCCATAAAGGTGAGCTCTTTTTGCGATTAAACTATTTTTATCTGCTGCGACAATAACCTCATGCCCATATTTAGAAAATATTTTTGCCTCTGTGAGCACTCGAATCTCTTGGCCACCCCAGCCCAATGAAGACTCTGTATGTAAAACTTTAATTTTCTTTTTATTTGCTAATTCATTGTACAAGTTAAGCCATTCTTTACTTTTAATTTTTATATCAAAAGCTTTAGCAAGTTTTAAGGCGTTTTTTGAAAATATTTTTCTCTTATCCCAGGCACTCACTAATGAATCAGCAATGCTATGTTTATCACGCTTACAAATGACCCCCGCGTTATTCTTTTTTATATGAGGAGCCAATCCAACATCTTTTGTTAATACAGCAGGCAGTCCGCAACACAATGCTTCAATTGCTGCATTAGGAAGGCTGTCATACAGGGAGGGAAGACAGAATATATCAGACGCATCTAAATATTTTTGGATATTATCTTGGGGGCCCGTGATAAGTATGTTGTACCCATGAGCAAGATTTCTTAGCTCTTGTATTTTTTTATCTTGTCCAACAATGATAGCTTGAAAATTTGGAAGTAATTTGATGGCTTCAACAAGCTCAAAGGCACCTTTTCGCTGAAATCCTGATCCCACAAAAAGAATAACAGGACAATTTGGTTCAAGAGCTAAATCTTTCTTTGACTCTTCCTTTTTGGAAATCGAAATAGGGTTAAATGCTTTTATATCAATACCATTTTCAATAACTTTTATGCGTGACTTTGGTACTTTGTAATACTCATATAATTCATTTTTAACGAGATCGCTATTTGCAACATAGAATAGATTGTTGTCTTTAGACATTTTTTTTTCAATACGAATGATTTCTTTGTGATATGGATCAATGTTTATCCATATCTTTTTATACCAAGGACTAATTTTTTTTATTCTATTAACCCAAGCAGCATGAACACCATCACCTAGTCTGTAAATGTCAACCCCCGTTAACCTCTCATGTGACTGAATAAGATCGAAATGGTTATTGGCAATAATTTTTTTAACAGATTTTTGGAAGCTCAAAAATCTGGCAATCCTAGAAAATCCATGAGATTTTGCTTCTAACCATGAGATACCTTTTGAAGAATCCACATCGCGTTTCCATCGTTCTGAAATAATTGAAAATTTAATACCGAGTGAGCTTAAGCCCAGTGATGCTCTTAGAATAAAATTTTCTGCACCACCAAACGGTGTGAACTTTCTTCTAATAATTGCTATTTTCATTATATTGATATCGTATGTGGAATTTGAATTATACGTGATTGAGGTCTTATGCTATGGCTGTATTCAATTTTTCAATTAAATCATTTATTTTCTTTTTACTCATTTTTAAATTATTTTTATAGCTAATTAAAAATGTATCTTCAGCGCGAGATCCAAGTGTATTAATTTTCGCATGGTTAATAGATATTTCTTCTTTTGATAGTTGATCTGATATTAGACTTAAAAGACCATGTCTATCATCCGTTATAACGTCTAATTGATATACAGGCGATTGTTCAATTTGTTGAACAGAGATTTTTGTGTCAAAAGAATGATGTGTCGCTTGTCGACTTCGTTCAGATAGCTTTACAGGCTTATTTTCTTTGTTATTTTCAAATCGACTAGTTAATTCTTTTTCAATGTAATTAAAAAGACCTTCGTAACTTACAGATTTTGGATTGGCATCAAGCAAATCAAAAAGGTTCAAAGCGTAATTATGTTGGGTTGTGAATATTTTTGCTGCAGCAATGTTGTATCCAATTTCATCAAAAAAATGGCATGTTTTATTAAAGATATGCGCAGAATTTTTTTGATATACAAGAACTTCTATTCCCTCGCCATTTGAGCGGTGTCTAACTCTAATAATAGGTTTTGTAGGTGCTGTATGTGAGAATAATAATCTCGTTTGCCATGCAATTTCTTCTTCTGTGTACCTGTAAAAATAGTTTTTGCCAAAATTTTCCCAGAGCGTTTTATAGTGATTATTTTTTATATTGTATTTGTCAAGAATTAACGTAGCAATTTCTTTTCTTTTTGTAATTGAGTCTTCAGGGGTTAATTTATCTTGATTTAAATAATTTAAAGTATAGTTAAATAAATTTTTAAGAAGAATTGCTTTCCATTGATTCCAGACATATGGACTTGTTGCTCTTATATCCGCAACTGTGAGAAGGTATAGCGAAATCAGATTTTCTTTATTTGTCACTTTTTTTGCAAAATCTTCAATTACTTTGGGATCTGATAAGTCTAATTTCTGTGCTGTATGAGACATAATAAGATGAGATCTGACTAGCCATTTTATAATTGCATGATCTTCAGCAGGTAAATGATTGAGCTTGGAGAACTCATCAACATCTTTTGCGCCTAATTCTGAATGGTCGCCACCTCGGCCTTTTGCAATATCATGGAAGAGAGCAGCGATGTACAAAATATATTTTTTTTTGTAATTTTTGAATAAATCATAACAATCAGGAAACTCGTGCTTTAATTCATCTTTGGCAAATCTTCTTAAGTTTCGAATCACATTTAGAATATGTTCATCAACGGTGTAAATATGGAATAAATCATGTTGCATCTGACTAACTATTTTTCCAAATGCAGGAATGTATGCACCGATTAGGTTGCATTTATTCATAATTCTTAGTGTTCGATTTACCTTATCATCTGATTTGAGAATAGATAAGAATTTCTCTTGTTGTTTTTTATTTTTTCGAAATGAAGCATTGATTTCTTTTGATGAGTTTTGAAGTAACATCATCAATTTTGGACCCAATGATTTTAGTGTTGTATATTTTTGAAATGTAATAAATATGTCGAAAACATGAGGCGTAATAGATTTTTCTTTGAAATTTGGAATAATTTCTAGATATTCATCTTGCACAACCAGAAATTTGTTGTTTTCAACTTTTTCTATTTTACTAATTTTTTTGGGGTTAAGCTTTTTAAGTAATACTTCATTAATATATGTAATGAAATTGATCGCTTTATAAACATCCCTCATAAGCAATTCACTTCTTTTTTTATGAGTACTATTTTTATAGTTAAGTAATAAGGCTAGTTGATTTTGATAATCGAAAAGTAATCTATCCTCATTTTGCTTTGCTTTGATATGAAGAAGAATTCTTAAGTCTTTAATAAAAAGATCAGTATTAATAAGTTCTTGATAATTTTGTTTATCAAGATATTTTTTTTGGTTTAATTTTTCTAAATCAAATTTTGCGATATGGCTTTTACCAATCCATTGAATCATTTGAAGATCTCTTAATCCACCAGGGCTTTCTTTTATATTTGGCTCTAGTTGATATGCAGATTGATTGTATTTTTGATGTCTAAGGTCTTGCTCTTTAATTTTGCCCTCATAAAAGCGCGTGGGAATAAGTGTCATACTGATAACATTTTTTAGCTCCTTATAAAGGGCTTTATCTCCATCAAGATATCTACTTTCTAAAAGGTTTGTTTGTACCGTAATATCTTTTTTAATTTCTTTTTTGGTTTCATTAATATTTCTGACGCTATGACCAATTCTTAAACCAAGATCCCATGCTAAGGAAATAAATTGTTCAATTTTTTGACTTAAAGATTTATTGAGATTTTTTGGAATTAGTATTAACAGGTCAATGTCGGAATAGGGAAATAATTCTTGGCGACCATAACCTCCGCAGGCGATAAGGCAAGCAGTATTTTTGAATTCAAGGTCTACCCATAGCTTTATTAATGCTTTATCAATGAGGAATGAGTGATTATTAAGATAAGATTGGCTATCTCTTTTTTTTAAGAATACTTTAATGAGATTTAACTCATTTAAAGCGATTTCTTTTTTTAAATTGAGTATTTCTTTATGAATCAAGATTTAATTAACAAATGCAGGGGGTGAGGGTGTTTTCTCGGAAACTGTTAGCACTTCATAACCATTTTGAGTTACTAAGACTGTGTGTTCCCATTGTGCTGAAAGGCTTCGATCTTTAGTGACTATAGTCCAACCATCAGGCATTTGTTTAATATCTCTTTTGCCTGCATTGATCATTGGTTCGATTGTGAAAATCAAACCCGCTTCTAAAGTAAGTCCTGTGCCTGGTTTTCCATAATGAAGTACTTGAGGTTCCTCATGAAATCGCTTGCCAATTCCATGACCACAAAATTCTCTTACCACACTAAACCCATTTTTTTCAGCAAAGTCTTGAATGACAAACCCGATATCGCCCAATTTCGCTCCTGGCTTAACTACTTGAATGCCAAGCCACATAGCTTCGTAAGTCAGTTTGCATAAACGTTTTGCTTGGATAGAAGTCTCACCCAAAAGAAACATGCGGCTTGTATCACCATGGAAGCCATCCTTAATAACGGTAACATCAATATTCACAATATCACCTTCTTTAAGCGCTTTTGGCCCCGGGACGCCGTGACAGATTTGATGGTTAATCGAAGTGCAAATTGATTTTGGATATGGTGTATGTCCGTCCGGAGCATAATTGAGCGGGGCGGGGATAGTATTTTGAACATTAACCATATAATCGTGACAAAGTTTGTCAATTTCGTCAGTGGTAATGCCAGGTTTTACAAAAGGAGTAATAAAATCAAGGACTTCTGACGCTAACTTACCAGCAACACGCATTTTTTCTATTTCTTGGGAATTTTTGATGTGTATTGTCATGATTGCTGCGTTTATATTGCGTTTGAGCCTAATTTTTATGCTATTATAGCGCGCTTCTTCAAGGATCTTGAGGAAAAATTTTGCATTACTTAACGTTAGGGTGTCTATAAAAATAGATGTAATTAGGTAATGTTTTTTTAACCCATAACAACGGAGTCAACTATGTCAGTTACTATGCGTCAAATGTTAGAAGCGGGTGTCCATTTCGGCCATCAAACCCGTTATTGGAATCCAAGAATGGCACCATACATTTTTGGTGATAGAAATAAAATTCATATTGTTAACCTAGAAAAGACATTACCCATGTTTCAAGAGGCTTTGAAGTACATTCGAACTCTTGCCGCAAATAAAGGGCGTATTCTTTTTGTGGGCACTAAAAGGCAAGCTCGAGAAATTCTTAAGGAAGAAGCATCTCGTGCTGGTGTATCTTATGTAAACCACAGATGGTTAGGTGGCATGCTTACAAACTTTAAAACTGTTAGACAGTCTATTAAGCGTCTTAATGATTATGAAGCCATGCTTCAAGACGGAAGCTTACAAAAGTTTAATAAAAAAGAAGCTTTAGGCTATAAGCGCGACTACGAGAAATTGCAGCGCTCAATTGGTGGTATTAAAGATATGACAGCACTTCCTGATGCAATATTCATTATTGATGTTGGGCATGAAAGTGGTGCTGTAGTAGAAGCAAATAAACTTGGTATACCTATTATTGGTGTAGTCGATACAAATAACTCGCCTGATGATATTTCATATGTTATTCCTGGTAATGATGACTCAAGTAGAGCTATTAGACTTTATGCAAGAGGCATGGCTGATGCGGTTTTAGAAGGTAAGAGCCAAGCATTAAATGAGCTTGCTAAGTCGGTATCACAAGAAGAAGAGTTTGTAGAAGTAACTGAGACAGTTACTGAATAATTTTTATGTAATCGTTTAAAAGGGGCTTCATGCCCCTTTTTTAATAATAATAATAAGTTTAATCATACAGAATTTAAGGAGTATCAAAGTGGCAGAAATAACCGCAAGTATGGTCAAAGATCTTCGCGATCGCACAGACGCACCTATGATGGATTGTAAAAAAGCATTAACAGAGGCTGATGGAGACAGTGCACGTGCAGAAGAAATTCTTAGAGTTCGTTTCGGGAATAAAGCAAGTAAAGCCGCTGGAAGATTAGCAGCAGAGGGAATTGTTATAGCTTTTGTAGCTAAAGACGGTAAAACAGGAACGCTTCTTGAGGTGAACTCAGAAACAGATTTTTGTGCCAAAAATGAAGACTTTTTAAAATATGCACATGATCTTGTAAGTGCTATTAATGAAAAGAATCCATCTAATATTGAGGCTCTAACAAATTTAACAATGGCGTCAGGTAATGCTGAAGAAGTTAGAGCGCAGCTTGTTGGAAAAATTGGAGAAAATATTACGCCACGTCGATTTATTCGATATCAAACAACTGGACATATAGTAAGTTATGTTCATAGCGGAAGAATTGGTGTTCTCCTGGATCTTCAGGGCGGTGACGATGCTTTAGGTAAAGATCTAGCGATGCATATTGCTGCAAACAAACCTAAAGCTCTTAATGCTTCAGGTATTGACGCCCAATTAATTGAGGTAGAAAAGCGTGTTGCAATCGAAAAAGCAAAAGAAGCGGGTAAGCCTGAAGCTATGCTTGAAAAAATTGCAGAAGGTACAGTTCAAAAATTCCTCAAAGAAGTTACATTGTTAAATCAACCTTTTGTGAAAGACGATAAAGTAACTATTGAGCAGCTGTTAAAAACTAACAATGCGACAATTAACGCATTTAGCATTTATTCTGTGGGCGAAGGCATAGAAAAAGCAGTTGTGGATTATGCCGCAGAGGTCGCAGCAGCAGCAAAGGTTTAATTCAGCAATAAGAACTGATAAAGGATTGTATGATTTATATACAATCCTTTTTTTATGTCTTCTATTTTAAAAATACGTTAAACTTTAATAAAAAATATGACACCATCTGCGTACAAAAGAGTTTTGCTAAAAATTTCAGGTGAAGCCCTTATGGGTGACGATCCCTTTGGTATTAATCAACATACTATTTCAAATGTTGTGCATGAAATCAAAGAAGCACTCGACTTAAAAGTTCAAATAGGCATTGTGATTGGTGGTGGTAATATATTCAGAGGAGTTGCTTTGGGTGCTGCAGGTATGGATAGGGCAACTGCTGACTATATGGGTATGATGGCAACCGTTATGAATGCTTTGGCTCTTCAGGACGCAATGAAACATGCAGGCATTGTAGCTCGTGTTCAATCAGCGCTTAATATAGAGCAAGTTGTTGAGCCTTATATCCGAGGAAAGGCAATTCGTTATTTAGAAGAAGGCAAGGTAGTGATTTTTGCTGCGGGTACTGGCAATCCCTTCTTTACAACTGATACTGCCGCTGCTTTGCGCGGAGTTGAAATGAATGCGGATATTATGATTAAAGCCACTAAAGTAGACGGGATCTATTCAGAAGATCCAAAAAAAAATCCAAAGGCAAAGCGTTATGAGGTTGTAAGTTTTGACGAAGCCATTCAAAAAGATTTAAAGGTAATGGATGCTACAGCGCTTACATTATGTCGGGACCAACAATTACCTATAGCAGTATTTAATATATTCAAATCTGGAGCGCTTAAAAATATTTTATTAGGGCAAAATGAAGGCACACTCGTAATGCCTAATGTTCATTGATTAAAGAGGACTGTAATGACTGAAGCCATAAAAATAAATGTAAATGAAAAAATGCAAAAATCTCTAGACTCCTTTAAGTCTGATCTTGCAAAAATTAGAACAGGTAGAGCGCATACAGGCCTTCTTGACCACATTCTAATTGATTATTATGGATCAATGGTTCCTATAAATCAGGTTGCTGGTGTTAATTTAGGAGATGCAAAAACAATTAATGTTCAGCCTTATGAAAAAAGCATGGTTGCTAAAGTTGAGAAAGCAATTCGTGATAGCGATCTTGGATTGAATCCAGCAACATCTGGAGATCTCATTCGTGTGCCAATGCCAATACTTACTGAAGAACGAAGAAAAGATCTTATAAAGGTTGTGCGCACAGAAGCTGAATCTGCAAAAGTGGCAATTCGAAATATTAGACGCGATGCAAATGACTCATTAAAAAAATCCCTCAAAGAAAAAGAAATTAGTGAGGATGATGAGAGAAGGTCCCAAGATGATGTTCAAAAAATTACAGATAAATTTATCGCTGAAATTGACAAACTTCTTCAGTTAAAAGAATCTGAATTACTTGCTATTTAGTGTTTAATTTTTTCCGTTCATTACAAGCGCAAGACCGATTAATAGAAAAACCCAAACATATTGCTATCATTATGGACGGCAATGGTAGGTGGGCAAAAAAACGTTTAATGCCTCGTATTTCAGGCCATAGAAGAGGCTTGGAATCTGTTAAAACAGTAATTACCCAATGTCAAAAATTAAATATTCCATTTCTTACATTATTTGCTTTTAGTACAGAAAATTGGTTAAGACCGACTCAGGAAGTTGATTTTTTAATGTCTTTATTTCAAGATTCCATTAAAAAAGAATCTTCATCTTTAATTAAAAATAATATTCGTTTTAAACTCATTGGTGATCG
>JBEEPP010000009.1:0-11750 GCA_041191045.1 Pseudomonadota bacterium | reverse complement strand
CACACTTTCTTTCATGGCTTCTTTTACAACTGGGGATACAAATTGTTCTATATTTCCACCTAAAGTAGCAACCTCCCTTACTAAACTTGAAGATAAAAAAGTAAATTGCTCAGAAGGCGTTAGAAAAAGCGTTTCAACATTTGGATAAAGTTTGCGATTCATACCTGCTAATTGAAATTCATATTCAAAATCTGAAACAGCTCTTAAACCTCGAATAACAACTTGAGCATTTTGTGACTCAACAAAGTCCATTAAAAGTCCATTAAACCCAATCACTTCAATTTCTTTATGGTCTTTGAAGACGGCTTTCACCAAATCCACCCTCTTCTCAAAGGCAAAAAAACATTGTTTGCTTGTATTGCTAGCAACAGCCACAATTACTTTATCAAAGATTTTTGTAGCCCGGTGAGCAATATTCTCATGGCCTAATGTAATGGGGTCAAAGGTTCCAGGATAAACGGCTATAGATAAATTAGATTGACTCATTATTTTTTAATGTCACAAGATGATAAAAAACATTACCTGCTTTTCTTTTTTTTAAAACATTAAATTCACTGTGTTCTATTAAAATAGATTCTGATTCGAAGTATATTAGCCCATCCTTAGTTAAATGGTTAGCTAATTGAGGAAATAATTTATCTTCCCAGCCCTGATTAAATGGAGGATCGCAGAAAATAATATCGAACTTAGCGTTGCTATTCTGGAGAAATAAAAGTGCGTCCATAAAATGAAGTTGAGCTTTTTCTGCCTGAAGAAGCTTTTTATTTTCCTGAATCATTTTAAAAACTTGGGGAGATTTTTCAACCATCACCACACTTGAAGCGCCTCTTGAAAGAGATTCAAAGCCAATGATGCCCGAACCCGAAAAGAGATCTAAACAAACCTTCCCGGTTAGATCCTGGTCCAGCCAGTTAAATAAAGTCTCCCTTACTCTGCTTGGAGTGGGTCTTAATCCCGGCGCGTCAACAAAAGAGACATTTTTTCTTTTCCATTGTCCGCCAATAATTTTGACTTGATTTTTGCCAGTCTTCAAAAATTACTCTGCACCTACAATAATCGTCGCTAGCTTATTAGGATCAATTTTACTTTTAAATGCCATTTTAATTTGATCAATAGTTACTTTATTAATTTCACTTATATAATTGTCAATATAAGAAATTGGTAGCTTATAAAAAGCAATCATACTTAAGTAATCAACAATTTTTGCATTGCTATCAAGCCTTAGCGGGAATCCGCCAACTAAATTTTGTTTAGCAGCAATAAGTTCTTTTTCAGTTGGGCCTTCATCAATAAATTTTTTAATAGTTGAATTTACAATACGAAGCGCCTCATCAGCTTGCTCCTTTTTGGTTTGCAAGCCAATCTCAAAAGGACCTTCAACATACAGCGGCATGAAATAACTGTACACACTATAAACCAATCCTTTTTTCTCTCTAACCTCTTCAGTGAGCCTTGAAACAAAACCGCCTCCCCCTAGAATATAATTGCCGACATACAAAGGAAAATAATCTTTTTCGCCACGTTTCAATACTGGCATACCCATTAATATATGAGCCTGTTTTGCAGGATGCTGTATTTTTTTAACTCCTGCATAATTTTGATCAATCACAGAGGTTATATTGTGTTTAGTATTTCCCTGAGGCAATCCCTGGCTAATAGACTCACTTATTTTTTTTGCTTCATCAGCGTTCACATCTCCAACGATCACGATTGAAGCTTCTGATGATAAATAATAATTTTTATAGAATTGTTTTAAATCAGCTTGATTCACTTTTTGTAAACTATTTATATTTCCAGCCTCATTATGCGCGTATGGATGATCGCCGTATAAAGATTGCATGAACGCTAAATTAGCAATAGTTTCTGGCTGCGTCATAGACTGCTTGATACTTGCAATAATTCTATCTCTTTCTCTATTTAGCACTGGAACAGGAAAATCAGGCGCATGTATTACATTATTAAATAGTGAAAGTGCTTTGTCCTTCTGCACAGAGGAACTTAAAGTTCTTAATTTAAAGTAAGCTCTGTCGAGATCAACATCTCCCCCAATTGCTGCACCAATATCTGAAAATTGATTGGCTAATTTTTCTTCATTTATACCACCAGCTCCCAAATTCATAAGATGATGAGTTAGATGTGCAAGGCCTTCTTTGCCATTAGGGTCTTGCGCGCTCCCTGCGAAGAAATTTACATTGATATCAAGTATAGGAAGATCGTGATTCTCAACGAAAAGAACTTTAGCTCCTTCTTTTGTTTCCCATGTATTAATTTTTAACGTAGCAAAACTATTTTGTTGAAAACAAAAAAATAAAAAAATAAGTTGAATAATTTTAATGAACATGCGGACGTCCCTTAGGGCTTAAATCTTGATTCATCGGTTGTGGATCAAGAATAACTATCGATAAATTATCTCGGGTTAAATATTTTTTAGCGACATTTTTTATTTGTTCAGAAGTTACGCTATTAATTTTATCAATATATCCATCGCTTAAATGGAAGGAATAATCCATTGTTTCAAGCTGTCCGACTTCCATTGCCATTCCAAACATAGAATCTTTTTGATATACATCACTGGCAATAACAGTTGCCTTCACTCTATCTAATTCTTCTTGAGTGACGCCATCCTTTTTAATTTTTTCAATTTCTTGAAGTAATGCATTTTCTAGTTCATTAATCTTTTTAAAGTCGGTTGGAGTCCCTTCCAATTCAAAGATGCTTATTCTTCCTCGAGATAGCGAATCATAACCAGCGCTTACATTGACAGCTAAATGTTGATTTCTTACAAGATTTTGGTTAAGTCTTGAAGAGCTATTACCAGCAAAAATATTGGATAGAACTTCTAAAGCATATGGCTCCCAAGAATTCTCATCATTTCCATTTCGGCTATTCAGTGTTGGCACAGGATAACCCATCAAAAGATAAGATAATTCGCTTGGCGCCTTAACTATCGATCTTCTTTCCCCATTTTGCTTTGGTTCAATCTGAGGTTTTCTTTCTGGTATTTTTCTTGCAGGGATTTTTTCATAATATTTTTTTGCAAGATTTAGCACATCTTTAGCGTAAATATCCCCAACCACTACTAAAATTGCATTGTTAGGAGCGTACCAATTTTTGTACCACTCTTTTGCATCTTCGACCGTCATATTTTCCAGATCATTCATCCAGCCAACTACCGGCCGACTATAAGGATGAGATTTAAAAACAGTTGACCCAAATTGCTCTTTAACTTGAGATGTTGGCTTATCTTCAGTCCTCCATCGACGTTCTTCCATTACTACCTTAATTTCCTTATCAAATTCCTCTTTGGATAAATCAAGATTCTGCATCCGATCTGCTTCTAATTTAAATGAAAGCTCAAGATTTGATTTTTCAAGCTGCTGGAAGTAACAGGTATAGTCTGCTCCTGTAAATGCATTCTCTTTACCGCCTGCTTTGGCAATAAGTCTAGAAAACTCTCCAGCTTTTATTTTTTTAGTCCCTTTAAACATCATGTGTTCAAGAACGTGGGCTACACCAGTTTTTCCATTCACCTCATCAAGACTCCCAGCTCGGTACCAAACTTGAGAAACAACTACGGGAGAACGATGATCTTCTCTTACAATAATTTTTAATCCATTGGAAAGCTTAAATTCTGAAGTTTGTGCTAGTAGCAAACTTGGAAACAGCAATAGAAAAAGTAGAATATTTTTTAACAACGCGTCTAATCCTTGGGTGATTTAGCTATTATAATGAATATGAATGTTTCGTAGACTTTTCTTTATCTCATTAAGTTCTTAAAATTTTAAAAAATGTTTGAATTCCTGAAAAAAATTATAAAGAAAGACACCTCAGAAAAGAAATCTGCGGCAAAAAAAGAAGTCGCCAAAAAACCACAAAAAAAAGGTCTTTCAGCGCCAAAACAAAAAGTTTCTAAAACTCCGAGAATTTCTGAGAAAAAAGAGGTATTAAAGCCGGAAAAACGTTTCGAGCCAGCTCCCAAGGTTGTTGAAAAAAAACCAATTACAACTTCTGAAGAAAAAATAATACCCAAAGAAGAAAAGAAAAGTGGTTTCTTTGGTTTTGCTGACAAAATAAAGAAAGGTCTTACCAGAACTAGAGAAAAGTTAACCACCGAACTTGCTACATTATTTACTGGCAAAAAAATCGATGAAGCACTCTTTGAAGAGTTAGAAACAATATTACTTACTTCAGATGTGGGCATTTCTGCCACTACTTATCTCTTAGATAGTATTAGAGCTTCTATAAAAAAGAATAATATAGAAAATGCGGATGAGATTAAGGGTTTACTTAAAGAAAAATTAATTGAATTATTAGCTCCTATCGAAAATCCTTTAGAACTAAAAGGAACAAATCCTTATGTCATTATGGTTGTAGGAGTAAATGGTGCAGGCAAAACCACTACCATTGGAAAGCTTACAAAAATTTTCCTTGATGAAGATAAATCTGTATTAATTGCTGCAGGCGATACTTTTAGGGCAGCCGCTACAGAACAACTGCAAGTATGGGGTCAAAGAAATAATGTTCATGTTGTTTCACAAGCTTCGGGTGATCCAAGTGCTGTTATTTTTGACGCTATCAACTCTGCGAAAGCAAAAAATATTGATATCGTGATTGCGGACACAGCAGGCAGATTGCCTACACAAAAACATTTGATTGATGAAATTACAAAAGTTAAACGTGTGATTAACAAATGTCATGCTGAAGCACCTCATGAAATTCTACTTGTGTTAGATGCAAATACTGGGCAAAACGCCATCAGTCAGCTTAAGATATTTAACGAGGCTTTAGGAATTACTGGTCTTGCCTTAACTAAGCTTGATGGAACAGCTAAAGGTGGCGTTATTGCAGCAATTGCTAAGGAACAACCAACCCCATTAAGGTACATTGGTGTTGGTGAGTCTATAGATGATCTAAAAGTTTTCAACGCGCAAGAATATGTAGATGCGCTTTTTTAAAATCGGTTTTTATTAATGATTAAATTTGATCAGGTCTACAAAAGATACCCCGGAAATTTAGAGGCATTACAAAACATTACTTTTGAAATTAATGCTGGCGAACTTGTTTTTGTAACAGGCCCTTCAGGAGCAGGAAAGTCAACATTATTAAAATTAATTACAGCGATAGAACCCCCCACACACGGGACAATTATTTTTGAAAATCAAAATTTAAGTCAAATAAAAAGCGCTGCCATTCCATATATAAGAAGGAAATTTGGTTTAGTTTTTCAAGATCATAAACTTCTATATGATCGCAATTGTTATGAAAATATTGCACTTGCCTTGGAGATTAATGAGGTGGGCATAAATGATATTAAAGGTCGTGTTCGAGCAGCTCTAGACAAAGTGGGCTTGCTTAATCGGGAAAAATCAATGCCTATTAGCTTGTCAGGTGGAGAACAACAGCGTCTAGCTATTGCAAGAGCCATTGCTTGTAGGCCTTTGATTTTACTTGCGGATGAGCCCACAGGAAATTTAGACAAGAAGTATGCAGATGAAATTATGAATCTTTTTTATAACTTTCAGGAGCTGGGTGTGACTGTGATTATCGCAACACATGAAATACCAACTACTTCGAAAAAACATAAGCAGCTATATTTACAAGAAGGCAATCTTATAAAGATTACTCACCAATAGATGAATTACTTTGTTTCTCATTATCAAATATTACTGAAAGCGCTTCAGCGCAGTCACGCATCAATGCTTTCTACTCTTATGATGTTTTTGGTTATAGGTGTTACATTGATTTTGCCGAGTATATCTTTCCTGGTAGTACAAAATTTAAAATCAATTTCTGAAACTATCCAGCATGAATCTCAAATTACTATTTTTCTTAAAAAAGATATTTCAGCAGATGCGAAAAACAAAATCGAAAAAGAATTAAAAAGTCGTAATGAAATTAATAATTATCATTATGTTAAAAAAGAGGAGGCTTGGCCTAAGCTTCAAAAATCAATGGGCTTTAACGAATCAAATAACGGGCTCTCAGACAATCCATTGCCTGATGCTTTTTTTGTTTCACCCAATACCGTCAATCCAAATCAAATTGTGATTTTAAAATCATTTCTGGATAGACTTGAGGGGATAGATCAAGTGGTTGTTGATACAGGATGGGTTAAAAAATTAAACTCTTTGCTCCATTTAGCAAATAAAGCTATTTTTTTAGCATCAATTTTATTGGCCTCTATGCTCACAATGGTTATTGGTAATACTATTCGCCTTCAAATGACTTCGCACTACGAAGAAATTGAATTGAGTAAATTAATTGGCGCTACAAATCAATTCATAAGAAGACCTTTTTTATACAGTGGTTTTATTTATGGTCTAGGAGGTGGGTTTACTGCTGCTCTTGGCCTCAAATTGATTGTAATATTCTTAAATCAAACTGTCGTTGAGGTTGAGGCTCTTTATGGAGCCCAATTCATTATTATTGATTTAACTCTTCTTCAGTACTTATCTATTATTGGCAGCTCAATTCTGATTGCTGTCGCGGCTTCTTTTATCTCGATTAATCAATCCATTAAAAAATTAATGACTACTTAACCTATTGTATTTATTAGGTTAATTTAAAATTTAGGGAACTTTATTAAACTAGCACTCTCTAATGAAGAGTGCTAAAATTACGCTTGTTAATGAAGTTTTTACAAAGGATTTTATTAAGATGACCTTGGATCTCAGCTTACCTGCATTAGGCTCTATAGATAGTTACGATCGCTATATGCAATCCATTAGAGCCATTCCATCTCTTACTGCCGAAGAAGAGATGGAACTTGGTATGCGCCTTAAAAAATCAAATGACCTTGAGGCAGCTAAAACACTTATTTTGTCTCACTTAAAGCTAGTAGCTAAAGTGGCTAAGGGCTATGCCGGATATGGACTTCCTCAATCAGACTTAGTTCAAGAAGGCAATATTGGCCTTATGAAAGCTGTAAAGCGATTTGACCCTGAGAGAGGTGTAAGACTAGTGTCTTTTGCAATCTACTGGATTAAAGCAGAAATTCAAGAATACATTGTTAAAAATTGGCGTTTAGTTAAAACAGCGACAACAAAGGCTCAGCGTAAATTATTTTTTAATTTACGAAGTATGAAAAAGACTCTACAGCCTCTTAAGTCTGATGAGATCAATTCGATCGCTAAAGAGCTCAATGTTAAACCCGAGGATGTTCGTGAAATGGAGTATCGTTTTAATGGTAACGAAATTTCATTAGATTACGGTTCGGAAGAATCAGAAGATGATGTCTTCAGGCCCATTGCTTATCTTAAAGATGAAGCGCCAGAACCTTCAGAAAAAATGGAGTTAGATCAATCTGAAGGGAATAGTTTATCGTCCCTTAGTAAAGCACTTTCATCGCTTGACGAAAGAAGCCGTCTTATCCTAGAAGAAAGATGGTTAAAAGATAAAGATGCTTCAACACTTCATGAACTTGCAGATAAACTTGGTGTATCAGCAGAAAGAATTCGACAAATCGAGCAAGCAGCAATGAAAAAAATTAAATTACTGATGGTGTCTTCCAGTCATTAATTTTTTAAATTTACCAAAAAAGCCAAAAGAACTCCGATAAAATAGTTTTTTTTAGGCTTCTCCTTAAAGTGACAATAAGTAACGCTAAAATATACCCCTTAGAAATTAAGCTTCATCAAGCATCCAAGCTATTAGAAATAAAATTTAGCAACCTAACTGAATGTATGCTTTCCTGCGAATTTCTTCGAGTACATTCACCATCAGCTGAAGTAAAAGGCCATGGACCTGGTCAAGAAATACTTCAAACACATAAAGAAAATGTCAGCATAGAAAGTATCGAGCCAGTCGGTCAGTATGCAGTCAAATTAGTATTTTCTGATGGTCATAACACAGGTATCTATACATGGGATTATCTATATGAGCTTGCTGCAACCTATGAGGTACTTTGGGAAGAGTATATAAAAAAATTATCAAATGCTGGCATTCAAAGAATAAAAACAGATGGCTAATAAAAAAACACATTTTGGTTATAGTGAAATAGATGCGTCACAAAAAGCAGGCAAAGTAGCCTCTGTATTTCATTCTGTCGCTTCAAATTATGACCTAATGAATGATCTGATGTCATTTGGTATGCACCATATTTGGAAAAAATTTCTTGTGAACACATCTAACATCAAGAAAGATGCTCGCATTCTAGATATTGCCGGAGGAACTGCAGACCTATCTATTCTTCTTGCAAAAAAAATTGGGGTGCAATCAGCCAACTTTAAAGGTCAAATGATTCATTCAGATATCAATTTATCTATGTTAAATATTGGCCGTGATAAATTAATTGATCAAGGTATCTTTATACCTTCCATCCTATGCGACGCTGAATCCCTTCCATTTCCGGATAACTATTTTGATTGTGTCACTATTGGTTTCGGCATTCGTAATATGACAGATAAAAAGAAGGCACTAAAAGAAATTTATCGTGTTTTATCTCCAGGGGGAAAAATTTTAATTCTAGAATTTTCAAAAATATGGAAACCATTACAATTTTTTTATGATCAATTCTCGTTTAAATTATTACCAAAGTTAGGCAAATTATTTGCCAAAGATGAATCAAGCTATCAATATCTTGTTGAATCTATAAGAATGCATCCTGACCAGGAATTATTAAAAAAAATGATGGAGGAAGAGTCATTCTCTAAAGTGGAGTACCTTAATTTATCCTCGGGCGTCGTCGCAATTCACATGGGATACAAATTTTGATCATTCACACTATAAAAAGAAATCTTACCAATCATTTATTTCAACAAAATGAATGGTTAAAAAAAGACTTTTCCAAACATAAATCAAAATCTATTTTATTCGTTGTTGGTCCGATTCATTATGCATTCAGGGTGAATGAAGACGGTATTCCAGAATACATGGAGTATATTGATAATTATGATGCAGAAATTAAATTATCTATATCATCAGCTTTAGAGCTGATGCGCGGTAATAAAAAAGCAAATATTAAAATTAAAGGTGATATAGATTTTGCAACAGTAATAAGTAGCGCATTAAAAGATATTGAATGGGACTATGAAGACGATTTAAGTGAAGTGATTGGAGATATTCCAGCTTATCATCTTGTAAAGCTAGGAAAAAAAATCCTTAAAACCACAAAAGAAACATCATTCAATATCGCAGATACCTTCAAAGAATATTGGCTCGAAGAAAAACCACTTATTGCAAAAAAAAGACTGGTTGATCAATTCAATAAAGAAGTTGATACCTTGCGATTTGATGTTGATCGCTTAGAGCAAAGACTTCAAAAACTATGAAATATATTAGGCTTATTTACATTATCTACATACTCCTTAAGTATCGACTTGAGGAGTTTATTATATTCAATCGAAAGCTCAATCTTCTTGCTAGCTTTATCTCAATAATCTTTTTCTTTAGGCCACATAATAAAAATAGAGGAACAAGACTTAGGCTTGCGCTTGAAAGTTTAGGCCCTATCTTTGTTAAGTTCGGCCAACTGTTATCTACTAGAAGAGATCTCATTCCCTTGGACATTGCTGATGAATTAGCTTTGCTCCAGGATCAAGTACCTCCTTTTCCATATAAAGATGCCGAAAAAATTATTACGGGCTCGTATGGCAAGTCACTAGATAAGATTTTTAAATCTTTCGATACTAAGCCAATAGCAAGCGCATCAGTAGCACAAGTTCATTTTGCAACACTCCATGACGGTAAAGATGTTGCAGTCAAAATATTAAGGCCCAATATCAAGCACGTCATCGATAAAGACATTAAGCTTTTATATCTTATCGCTCGCTTACTAGAATTAATCTGGTCTGATGGAAAGCGCCTAAGACCTAGTGAAGTGGTTGCTGAATTTTATAAGCATGTGCAGAGCGAATTAAATCTTATGTTAGATGCAGCAAATTGCAGTCGCTTAGGTGAAAATTTCAAAGATAAAAAATTACTTATCGTACCAGAAGTTTATTGGGATTTTTGCAATGAAGACGTGATGGTGATGGAAAGAATGCATGGAACACCAATCAGTCATGTCGAAACACTTCGTAAGAAAAAAATTAACATCAAAGATCTTGCTCGCAATGGTGTAGAGATATTTTTTACCCAAGTATTTAGGGATAGTTTTTTTCATGCAGATATGCATCCTGGCAATATTCAAGTGGCTGATGATGGACGCTATATTGCTATGGATTTTGGAATTATGGGCTCTTTAAGTGAGAACGATAAGAACTATTTAGCACGTAATTTTTTAGCTTTTTTTAAGCGTGACTATCATGATGTGGCTCTGGCTCATATCGAGTCTGGATGGGTTCCTAAGGATACATCTATTGATGAATTTGAAAATGCTATTCGTTCGGTATGTGAGCCTATATTTAATAAACCCTTAAAAGAAATTTCGTTTGGACGTTTGCTCATTAGGTTATTTCAAACCTCTAGACGATTTAATATGGAAATTCAACCCCAACTAACAATGCTCCAAAAAACACTTTTAAATGTAGAAGGTCTTGGTAGAAACCTAGATCCTGATTTAGACTTATGGGAAACAGCTGCCCCATTTTTAAAAAAATATATGTCGGAACAAAAAGGTATTAAACATATTATTAAAAGCTTAAAAAATGAATTTCCTCATTGGCTTCATCTCACGCCTAAATTACCTAGACTCATTCATGAATTTCTCGAAAAAAGTAATTCACAAAATAAAAACTTAATGACAAAAGATGACTTTGAAAGCTTCTTAAAGTCTCAGAGGAATCAAACTCGTTGGTTTAAAATCATAATCACTTTCATTGGAATTACTTTATTGGTAAATTTAGTGATCTTGTTTTATTTTATTAAATAAATTAAGGAAGCAGTAATTGCTTATCTGGTTTGTATCTCTATATCTATTAGTTACTATTGGAATCGGCATCTTTGTCTCTTCTCGCGTTAAGAATACTAAAGATTATGCCGTGGCAGGTCGCCACCTTCCGCTTCCTGTAGTTACTGCAACCGTCTTTGCTACATGGTTTGGCGCAGAAGCCATTTTTGGTGTTTCATCAACTTTCGTTAAAGAAGGATTAAATGGTGTTGTAGCTGATCCCTTTGGCTCAAGTCTTTGTTTGATTATTGCCGGCTTATTTTTTTCCTCTAAATTATACAAATTAAATATCATCACCTTAGGTGACTTCTATAAAGCCAGATACAACAGAACCATTGAGGTTTTAACGACTATCGCTATTGTTATTTCGTACTTAGGATGGGTGGCAGCACAGATTAAGGCGCTTGGTTTAATATTTAATCTAATTACAGATCAATTTATTAGCGAGCAAATGGGTATGATTATTGGTACATTAATTGTACTTACTTTCACCACATTTGGCGGTATGTTGTCTGTGGCTATTTTAGATTTTATTCAAATGATCGTGGTTATTGGTGGGCTTCTTTATATTGCAAATGCAATTTCTCAATTAACGGGCGGAATTAGTCCTGTAATTGAAAGTGCTGCCATTAATCATAAACTAGATTTTTTCCCTAAAGGTGATATTTGGACATGGGTTACTTTTTTTGGGACATGGATTACTATGATGCTGGGATCAGTTCCTCAACAAGATGTATTTCAACGAGTTACATCTGCGAAAAATGCAAAAATTGCCTTATACGGCTCGATACTCGGTGCATTAATTTATTTTACATTCACATTTGTACCAATGTTTATTGCTTACTCAGCAACTTTAATTGACGCAGAATATTTTAATGGTCTTGTAAATAGAAATTCACAACACGTTTTACCAATGCTTGTG
>JBEEPP010000008.1:0-12786 GCA_041191045.1 Pseudomonadota bacterium | reverse complement strand
AATAAAAAACTCAACACCTAAAACACCAACATAATTAAGCGCTTCGGCTACGCGTTTTGCGAGTTGATCTACCAAGTCGTTGATCGCTTGGGTTGATCGTGCTGGCACAATAGACACATCGAGAATGCCATTCGTATGAATGTTTTCTGAAACATTAAATGTTTTGATATAGCCTTTTTGATCTCGCGCTAAAACCAAAGAAACTTCCATGTCTAAAGGAAGCATTTTTTCTAATACACATTCTTGTTTTGAGAATTGATGAAATGCGGCTTTAGCTTCTTTTTGTGAAGCTACTCTTGCCTGACCTTTGCCGTCATAACCAAAACGCGCGACTTTTAAAATCGCAGGGTAAATAGAAGAGGTTTCCGAAGGAATGTCTTTATCTTCCCGAATAATTTCAAAAGCACCTACAGGAAGGCCTGACTCTTTTAAAAAATTTTTTTCTAGTACACGATATTGAGCAATTCTTACTGATTCTGCGGATGGACTTACGTATATTTTTTTTGATAAAAAATCCATGCTATCAGCAGATACATTTTCAAATTCTGTGGTTACGGCTTCACATGTATTTCTGATCTCTTCCAATGCTGAAGTATCATCAAAGGCCTTACATAAATGAATATCTGCGATCGCTCCTGCAGGGCTATTTGGATCTGGATCTAAAACAGTCACCTTATAGCCCATCTCGTGAGCAGCAATAACAAAAAAGCGGCCCAATTGGCCTCCCCCAAGAATACCAAGCATCGCTGAAGGTAAAAGCGGCTGATCTAATTGACTCAAGGCTTCTCCGATAAATTCATATCAATCACTTTTTTCGCTTGCTTCTCTCTAAAAATTTCAAGCTTTTTAGCTAATGCTTTATTTTCATGTGCCAAAATAGATACTGCAAAAAGTCCTGCGTTTACAGCGCCCGCTTCTCCAATAGCAAAAGTTGCTACAGGGATACCTCGTGGCATTTGAACAATCGATAATAAAGAGTCTTGACCTTGAAGATGCTTGGAAGGAATAGGTACGCCTAGTACAGGTAATGTTGTTTTAGATGCAACCATACCTGGAAGATGTGCAGCGCCGCCAGCGCCTGCAATAATAATTTGATAACCTTCCTTTGCAGCATGTTCAGCAAATTTGAACATGAGGTCTGGAGTTCTATGGGCTGAAATCACTTGGGCTTCGTATGGAACTTCAAAATCCGCAAGCATTTGTGCTGCAAATTTCATGACTGGCCAATCACTATCTGACCCCATGATAATGGCTACAAGTTTTTTATTTTCTGCCATGTAAAACTCCCTTTAAAAATCTTAAAGTAAAATTAAATTATCTCGATGAATCAAAGAAGGCTGATCAACGTAGCCTAATAAATTTTCTATCGCATTAGTGGACTTGCCCATAATTTTTTTTGTTTCAATTGCATTGTAATTAATAAGTCCGCGTGCAATTTCGCGTCCATCTGCATCCTCACAAACGACCACTTCGCCTCGATCAAAATCTCCTTCGACTTTAGTTACGCCAATAGGGAGTAAACTCTTACCTTCTTTTTTAAGCGCTTCAACAGCGCCATCATCCAATACTAATTTGCCCCTTAATTGTAAATGATCGGCGAGCCATTGTTTTCTTGCTGCAACTTTTAATTGTTTACTTTCTAAATGAGTACCTATCATCTCGCCTTGGCTTAGTCGAATCAAAACATTCTCTTCTTTACCTGATGCAATAATGGTATGAGCACCACTTCTGGATGCGCGTTTAGCTGCCAAAACTTTTGTCAGCATACCGCCTGTTCCTATTGAAGAGCCTGCGCCTCCAGCCATAGCTTCAAGAGATAAGTCTCCTGCCACGCCATAGTGAATAAGCTTTGCTTCCTTATTATTTCTGGGGTCCTCAGAAAATAATCCTGGTTGATCAGTCAAAATAACTAAAAGATCTGCCTCAATCAAATTAGCTACTAATGATGCCAATGTATCATTATCACCAAAACGAATTTCATCTGTAACGACTGTATCGTTTTCATTAATAATTGGAATGACTTTAAGCTCTAAAAGAGTGTTTAATGTAGATCGTGCATTGAGATATCTTTTTCGATCTGCAAGATCATCATGCGTCAATAAAATTTGTGCGGCTTTTAATTTGTGTTGTGAAAAATTCTTTTCATAAATTTGTACCAAACCCATTTGACCTATAGCTGCGGCCGCTTGTAATTCATTAATTAAAGTAGGTCTAGCTTTCCAACCCAATCTTTGCATGCCTTCAGCTACAGCACCACTCGTCACCAAAACAATTTCTTTACCTGATTTAACTAGGTGAGCAATCTGCTCTACCCAAGAAGCAATAGCTTTTTGATCTAGCCCCTCACCATGATTGGTCACTAAGCTGGAACCCACTTTAATAATAATGCGATTGCTATTCGTTAATAACGATTTCATTTTGATTTTTTTTATTTTCTTCTATAAAAGTCATGATGTCATATGTAAGCTCTTTACAACCAATCCCTTTAATAGCAGAGATTGAATATACAGGGCCCGTCCAACCAAAAGATTTTATAAATGTTTTTACTTTATCTGCAACATCTTCCACCATGTCAATTTTATTTAATACTAGCCAACGTGGTTTTTGGTATAAGAGTTCATCATATTTCTTTAGCTCATTCACGATAGCTCGTGCTTCATCTATAGGATTGATTGCAGGATCAAAGGGTGCAATGTCGACTAAATGTAAGAGTAATGTAGTTCTGGCAAGATGTCTTAAAAATTGGTGTCCTAATCCAGCCCCTTCTGATGCACCTTCAATCAAACCGGGAATATCAGCAATCACAAAACTCTGATTCTCTCCTACTCTTACCACGCCTAAATTAGGATGTAATGTTGTAAAGGGATAGTCGGCTACTTTTGGTTTTGCGGCCGACACAGATCTTATAAAAGTAGATTTGCCTGCATTTGGCATGCCTAAAAGGCCGACATCAGCTAACACTTTAAGCTCAAGGTAAAGTTCAAATTCCTCCCCGGGCTCACCTTTAGTGCATTGTCGTGGCGCTCGATTAATACTCGACTTAAAATGAATATTGCCTAACCCGCCCTTACCACCCTTAGCTAAAAGAGCTCTATCTCCATGTTGACTTAAATCAGCATAAGATTCCCCGGTCGCTTTGTCTGAAATGACCGTGCCTACCGGTACTTTTAATATTAAATCTTCACCTTTAGCACCATAACATTCGGCACTTCTTCCGTTTTCACCTCTTTGCGCTTTTAAGGTTCGTGTATAACGATAATCGACGAGTGTATTTAAATTTTGATCGGCTTCAAAAAATACAGAACCTCCCCGACCGCCATCTCCACCGCTCGGACCCCCCATAGGCTCATATTTTTCACGACGAAATGTTGCAACGCCATTACCACCATCGCCTGCGTAAATCTTAATGGTTGCCTCGTCTATAAATTTCATAATATCAATTTACCAAATAAAAAAGCCCTATCAACTGACAGGGCTTTGAAGAATCTCAGAGTTGCTTAGACTGGAACAATATTAACGGTTTTACGTTTTAAAGCACCTTTGATGGTAAAGGTTACCTTACCGTCAGCCTTTGCAAAAAGAGTATGATCTTTGCCCATACCTACATTCACTCCCGGGTGCATCTTAGTGCCTCGTTGACGAACAATAATGCTACCAGCTGAAACTACTTGCTCACCGAAAGCCTTTACGCCTAAACGTTTGGCTTGGGAGTCACGACCGTTTCTTGAACTTCCGCCTGCTTTTTTATGTGCCATGATTAATCCTTAAATTATTTAGCTGATATTTTATCGATTTGAATCTCAGTAAAGCTTTGTCTGTGGCCCTGAGATTTGCGGTAGTGTTTTCTACGACGCATTTTAAAAATTCGCACTTTATCATGGCGTCCGTGGCTTACTACGGTTGCTGTAACGCTTGCACCTCTTACAATAGGCGAACCTATCGTCACATTATCACCATCAACGACTGTCAAAATTTGATCTAGAACGACATTCGCACCCACATCGCCTGCTATTTTTTCAATCTTAAGCTTATCGCCTTGATTTACGCGATATTGCTTACCACCTGTTTTGATTACTGCGTACATGATAAAACCTCAAACTTTAACAACTTTAAAAGAATCGCGAATTATACTTAAATTAGGCCTGTTAAGCAAATTCTTCAAGGCTAAAGATGAAGGTTTTTTGCCTACAAAAGCAGTGGGGAGGGCTATGTTAAAATAAACCTTTAAAAACCCATGAAGCCTTGTTTTTGTGACCCTTAGCACTATTTTATCCCCAATTAAAAGCGATTTACTTGCCGTAAACGAGGTTATTCGCGCCTCACTTCACTCCGAAGTGCCTCTCGTTAATCAAGTTGCAGGTCATATTATCCAAGGTGGCGGTAAGCGTTTAAGGCCTAGTACCCTTCTCTTAGTTGGTGGACTGTTTGGGCCTATTCGAAAAGAGCACCATGAATTAGCTGCTGTCATTGAGTTTATTCATACCGCAACCCTTCTTCACGATGATGTTGTAGACCAATCCACAAAACGAAGAAACCATAAAACAGCGAATACTATTTTTGGAAACGCTGCGAGCGTTTTAGTGGGTGATTTTATCTACTCTAGAGCATTTCAGATGATGGTGAAAATTAATCACATGAAGGTTATGGAGGTTTTGGCAAATACAACAAATACAATTGCAGAAGGTGAGGTCTTGCAACTCCTAAATATTCATAACGCTTCTATTGAAGATGAAGATTATTTAAAAGTTGTTTACTACAAAACAGCTAAATTATTTGAATCTGCGGCCGAACTCGGTGCCATTATCGGTGGCGCTGATGATAATGATATAAAAGTTCTTGCTCAGTTTGGGAAGCATATGGGTATTGCTTTTCAGTTGATTGATGATGTTCTTGATCTATCAGGAAATCCTGAAGAAATAGGAAAAAATTTAGGTGATGATTTAGCAGAAGGAAAGCCTACGCTACCTCTGTTATATGCTATGAAGAAAGGTAGTGATGAGCAAAAAAACATTATCAGGGCGGCCATTGAAAATGGCGGCTTAACAGAACTAGAAAGCGTTTTAAATGCTGTCAAAGAAACCAAGGCATTAGAATATGTAAGACAGCTTGCAAAAGAAGAGATAGAAAAAGGCGAAAAACTAATTCAACATATTACATCTTCAGTATATAAAGATGCGCTCTTGGCGCTCACTCAATTTGTGACAACGAGGGATTATTAATTGAGCACGATAGGATCGCCATTGTCGGCACGGTAATAACTTAAATGCGCACATTTATTTGTGCCTGAAGTGATGGATCCATCAAAAATTGATTTCCCATTAAGATCCACTTGCGCATAGCCATTGTTAAACAAAGTCACTTCAGCCTCCTTTTTACCTTGTCGCAACAAAAAACTAACAGAGTGGTCATATTCCGATTCAGAGTAAACTTGCCAGTTGTTGCCGCCTGCAAGCTGCGAGAGCCAGTTAGGCAAATCAACTTCTACTCGACAAATCACTAAATCGCCCCAAGCGGATTGATCTTCTGCGGAGGTTAGATTGTTTAATGTATTTTGTAATTCACTCATAGATTATAGTTTAAATCATTCATGATGTATTAATGGTGATTAATTTTATAATTTCAAGTAAATTTATTCATAATATTTAAAAAAGTTTAAGGTAAATAATGTTTACTATTGGGATGACTGGCGGCATCGGATCAGGTAAAAGTGAAGCGCTAAAAATATTCGAATCTTTAAATATTAAAGTCATTGATCTCGATAAAATTTCAAAAGAAATTACAGAAACAAACCATCAGGCTATAGAGGAAATCAAATCAGTCTTTGGGGATATATTCGATAAAGATAATCGATTGGATCGAAAAAAATTAAGGGAAATTATTTTTTCAGATAAAAGTCAAAAAATAAAACTTGAAAAGATCCTTCATCCAAAAATTCTTAAAGAAGTAAAAGAAAAATTAAATGTATTATCTGATGAGCCTTATGTCGTGATCGATATCCCTCTATTATTTGAAACAAACCAGTATACAAGTCTCATATCAAGATCACTTGTGATTGACTGCGAAGTAAGTAATCAGATTGAACGTGTTAAAAAAAGAGATGGTATCGATACATCAATTATTCAATCCATTATCGAACAACAAATTGATCGTTGTTCCCGCATCGAAAAAGGTGATGATGTTATTCTTAATGATGGCTCAATAGAAATGCTCACAGAATCGATTAAGGCATTACATAAAAAATATTTAAATTTAGTTGCTGTTAAATAAAATCAATCCGATAATGCCAATATGATCATATTTGAATTTCCCCTTAATGAACGCATTCGAAGACTCCTTCGTATTGAAGAAATCTATCAAAAATTTGAACACCAATTAAAAAATACGCACGACTATTTTGAGTTTAGTTGTTTCAATACACTCTTTGAGATAGTGCAGCTTGTATCTAGATCCGATTTAAAAATTGATTTTCTACAAGAGCTTGAAAGACAAGAAAAGAAACAATCAGATCTATTAGATCATCAAGCATTAAAAGAGTATCAGCTTAATCCAAAAGAAATCATTCCAATGATACAAGTCGCTCGAAAAAAATTAGAGAATATAGATGTAAAGCCTGGCTTTAATTTCAATAACAATTTATTTTTAGAAGAAGTAAAAAAAAGAATCAGCTCGCCAGGTGGGTTATTAGACGTTGATTTTCCTAATTTTCGTAACTGGGCTTCTCACAAAACAAGAAAGTCCAAACTAGATGATTTTAAATCTTGGGCACAACCTCTTATGGTGTTCAAAGATGCAGCCTCTGTCATTCTATTGATACTGAGGAATCAATGTCACGTAGAATCGATTAAAGCAAAAGAAGGTAAGCATCAGCAAACCATAGATCCACTAAAAACATTTGACCTTATAAGACTTGAACTTGAAAAAACTTTAAATATTTATCCTGAGATTAGTGCAAACAAATATACAGTCAATGTTTTCTTTAATCAGCTGAATGAAGAGTTAAAAAAAGAGCCTGTTAAGCTGAATCTTGAATTTAAATACAGCATCTGTTGGCTATGAAAACAAAGATTACTTTTGTAAACTGTCCCCAATGCAACGAAAATATTGAGTATAGCTTATCTAATACTTTTAGACCTTTCTGCTCCGAACGATGTCGCATGATTGATTTGGGTCAATGGGCTAATGAAGGCTATAAAATTCCAGTTGAAATCAACCCCGAAAATTTAAACGAAGATATTACTTGAAATTTTTTTTTAAGGCTCTCACTATGAAATTCTTAAAATTTACACTATTTATAATTGCACTTTTAATTTCGGCAGATATATTGGCAGCGCCAGATATTAGAATAGAAAATGCCTGGATTGGCTCTACTGATAAAGGTGATGACATGAGCGTCGCTTACATGTCACTCTTAAGTAATGAAGATGTAATTCTAACCTCGGTGACTTCTCCGAGAATTAAAACGATCGAGATGCATAATACTATTACAGAAAAAGGCATTATGAAAATGCGTATGACAAATGAAATTAAAATTGAACATGGCAAGACTTTTGAATTTAAATCTGGTGGCAGCCATTTAATGCTTATGGATTTTAAAGACCCTCTTAAAGCCGGTCAAAAAGTGAAATTGATATTACATTTTAAAGACAAAGCAAATCATTCTTTTGATAAATCAATCGATGCTTTGATTAAATAGCCTTATTCCCAAATACTTCTTTGCATCGCGACGCCATGTCCGCCGAATTGCCAAGATGTGGTGAGACTCTCTTGATTAAGTCCACCTAAGGCAAATATCGGCATATCTAACTTATTTGCGTATTCACTAAAAATTTCCCAGCCTATCGGATCAGCGAGTGGATGTGATTCAGTTTTTTGAACGGGAGAAAGAACAGCAAATGACATTTCCAAATCTTGTGCAATCATAAGCTCTTCTAGATTATGACAAGAAGCGCCACATATTGAAAACTCTGGTCTATCTTTTAATTGAATCAAACTATGTGATGGATAATGAACTCCGTCAGCTCCAATATCTAGAGCGAGCTTTTCATTCTCATTAATTAAAACTTTTGCTTGATGAGGTTTCGCTAAATCTAAAATCTTTTGAGCTATTTTTTTTACATCCTGATAAGGTAATTTTTTCTCTCTCACCTGTATCATTTTTAAACCTTCTTCTAATTTAATTTTTAATCGCTCAAAAAATAATTTCTCGCCCAACTCTTGAATATTGGTAATTGCATAAACTGGAGGTTGTAAAATAGATTTCAGAACAAATAAGTTAGTAGGGAGTATTGGAGCAACCGATACATGAGATGGATTTTGCCATTCTAATAATTGATTCTCACATGATTTAATTTCACCAGTCCAATCCGTGACTTTAAAAAAATAAATGTAAACCTTTTTGTCTGGGTAGCTGTAACTACGTTCAATCCATAATGTCGCATCATTTGCAGAAATATTAATTTCTTCTTGAAGTTCTCTTTGAAGCGCTTCAAAAGGTGATTCATTTTCTTCAATCTTGCCGCCTGGAAATTCCCACCAACCGCTCCACCCTCGTCCAGGAGGCCTCTGAGCCATAAGAAGAAATCCATCTTGTCTTTGAATAACGGCTGCTGCTGCGCGAACAATATTCACAATTTAAGTGCGATAGTCAGCATTAATTTTTACATAGTCATATGAAAAATCACATGTCCATATTGTTGCGTTTGCGTGACCTCGATTAAGAAGTATTCGCATGCTGATTTCAGGATGCTTCATGACTTCCTGACCTTGTGTCTCGGTGTAAGAAATTGCACGGCCACCTTTTTCTACTACCAAGACATTTCCTAAGAATAATTGTATTTTTGTAATATCAAGCGATTCGATACCCGCATAACCGATGGCAGCTAATATTCTCCCAAGGTTTGGATCGGATGCAAAGAAAGCTGTCTTGATGAGAGGTGAGTGCGCTATCGCAAATCCCACTTTTCTGCATTCGGCATTATCAAGGCCTGATTCCACTTGAATAGTAATAAATTTCGTAGCGCCTTCACCATCTCTTACGATAGCCTGCGCTAATTCAATAGCAACTTCACGGATGGCATCTCTAAGAATTTCGTAGCTTTTATCTTCTTGATTAATTTCATCATGTTCCGCTTTTCCTGTAGCAATCAGAATAAATGAATCATTAGTGGATGTATCTCCATCAACAGTAATAGAATTAAATGATTCCTCTGTTACTTCTTTAAGAAGTTTATCAAGCAAGATTTGATTGATAGAAGCATCAGTTGCAATAAATGAAAGCATAGTAGCCATATTTGGATGAATCATGCCAGAGCCTTTACTTACGCCCGAAATAAAAACTTCTTTATCTTGAATCTTTATTTTTCTCGATGCAGCTTTTGGTGCAATATCTGTAGTCATAATCGCTTCTGCTGCATCTATCCAATGAGATGGATCTAAATTTTTTATTGTGTCAGGCAATCCGTTTTTGATTTTATCAACGGGTAGACTTTCTAAAATGACGCCTGTAGAAAATGGTAAAACTTGGTGTGGCTTAATCGATAGAAGTTTGCTGACAGCTTCACATGTTTCTTTAGCCTTTAATATGCCGTCTTCACCCGTGCCAGCATTTGCACAGCCTGTATTTACAATGAGCGCACGAATGCCAGATGTATTTTTTAAATGTTCTTTACAGAGAAGAACGGGCGCTGCACAAAACGCATTTTGCGTAAATACGCCAGCGACTTTTGAGCCTTCGGCAATAGTGACTAATAACAAATCCTTGCGATTAGGTTTTTTAATATGTGCTTTAGCAATACCAAGTGATATCCCTTTAATTGGAAAAATAGAATCGATAGTAAGTGCTTTTAGATTAACTGGCATAACTTATTCTTTTCTCCAAATAGTCCCCTGGGGTGTATCTTCTAAAACAACGCCATTTTCAAGCAATAAAGATCTAATGCGATCTGCTTCTTTAAAATTTTTGTCGGCTTTCGCTGCATATCTTTGAGAAATTAATGCATCAATATCAAGAGAGGTTTTTGTATCGCCTTTTAGAAAAGTTTCTGGATCCCTTTCTAGAAGGCCAATTGTCTTTGCAAGACTTTTAAGTAAGCTAGCAAGTAGCGCAGATTTATTTTTATTAATTTCATTCGCTAATTCAAACAAAACGGAAATGGCTTCTGGGGTATTAAAATCATCATCCATAGCTTCTTTGAATTTATTTGCTAATGGATCACTCCAATTCACCTCAGCATGCTCGATGTTAAACCCTCTTAAACTTACATATAATCTTTGTAGTGCTAATTTTGCATCGTCAAGATGAGCGTCTGAGTAATTTAAAGGGCTTCGATAATGAGCTCTTAAAATAAAAAATCTAACTACCTCTGGATCAAATTTTTCAAGCACCGTCCGTATCGTGAAAAAATTTCCCAAAGACTTAGACATTTTTTCATCATCAACCCTTACAAAACCGTTATGCATCCAATAATTAGCCATTTTGCAATCGTGAGCGGCTTCAGATTGAGCTATTTCATTTTCATGATGAGGAAATTGAAGGTCTTGTCCGCCTCCGTGAATATCAAAATGAGATCCAAGATAATGAGAGCTCATAGCCGAACATTCGATGTGCCAGCCCGGCCTTCCTTTACCCCATGGCGAATCCCAGCTTGGCTCATTAGGTTTTGCAGACTTCCATAAAACAAAATCTAATTCATCATGCTTATTTTGGTCAATATCAACTCTTTCACCTGCACGTAAATCTTCGATTGATTTACCTGATAACTTCCCATAGGCATTAAAAGATCTTACTGAATAAAAAATATCTCCATTTTCAGCAAGGTAAGCATGTTGCTTTTCAATTAATGTTTTGATCATAGACACCATATCTTGAATATGTTCCGTTGCTTTTGGCTCTCTAGAAGGACTTATAACACCAAGTGCCCTTGCATCGGTGTTCATCTCATCAATATATCTTTGAGTAAGGTTTTGTATGGGCTCATTATTTTGAATGGACCGATTGATAATCTTGTCATCTACATCAGTAATGTTTCTGATGTAATTGACGCTGTATCCTGAAATATCAAACCAACGCCTAACCACGTCAAAAATAACCATCACTCGCGCATGTCCAATATGGCATAAGTCGTAAACAGTCATGCCACAAACGTACATGTTTACTTGCCCTTTTTGGATAGGCTTAAAAGTCTCTTTATTTTTTGAAAGGGTGTTATAGATTTTAATCATTACAAATAAGCCTGTAAGACTAAGAAAAACAAGGAGATAGTGAAGGGCTTGCTCATAAATAACATATAGATGATAAGGGTGCTATTTGGTAGAATTATGCTAAATTTATTAGGGTAAATCATACCATGCCTCAAAAAAACGAATGTTCTAATATTAAGAATTTAAAAGGTTTTTTACTGTTTATCCTTTTATCTCTATCTACATTTTTTATTGCAAATGAAATTTATGCGGCTGACGATTTTAAATCAATCATGCAATTGATTGAAAAAGGGGAAAAAGAAAAAGCAGCTCAACAAATCGATCAATATCTTAAAACAAACCCGAATGATCCTCAGGTCATTTTTATTAAAGGGGTTATAAATGCTGAGCTCGGAAAATATAACGAAGCTATACAAGCATTTACTTATCTCACCGAAAAACATCCAAGTTTACCTGAGCCATTTAATAACTTAGCGGTACTTTACGCTGAACTAGGTGACTATGATAAAGCGCAAAAGGCACTTGAATCAGCTATAAAAACTCATCCTAGCTATGCAACCGCGCATGTTAACTTAGGTGACCTTTATACAAAACGCGCTACAGTTGCCTACAACAAAGCCTTGGAAATTGACAAATCAAATGTACAAGCTAAAACAAAATTATCTCTTATTAAAAAACTCTTTAATGCAAATGATATTAAACCGCCAGCTACCCCTGTTTCAACGCCAACACAAATAGCCAATAATAATGATGTAAATAAGAAGCCTGTAATAGCTCAAGTGACGCCAGCAAATACTTCTTCATTAGCCAATTCAGTAGCTCCAAATACTCAACCGCCAAAGAATTTACCTCAAGAAGCGCCTGCGGTTAAAAATAATGTTTCTAATATTGCTGAATCGGAAATTAATAACTTCATTACTGATTGGGCTGAAGCTTGGTCATCAAAAAATATTAATGGCTACTTAGCTAAATATTCTCCTAACTTCAAAACGCCTAACGGGGAAAGCTTCTCTGATTGGCAAGAATCAAGAAAAAATAGGATTTTAGGTAAAGATATAATTACTGTGGAAGTATCTGAAGCAAAAATATCAAGAAAGGGCGATAGTTTTGCTCAAGTAACTTTTAAACAGAAATATACGTCGAATAAATTAAGTCAGATATCAAGCAAAACTCTTATCTTAAGAAAAGATGGTTCAGCATGGCTTATTGAGCAAGAGTATTCTGGTAAACAGTAATTGATTAAAACTTTCATCAAAAATTGCTCAAAAAAAGAATTCTTCTTTTATTTAATCTTTGCGCTTTTTTTCAACATTCCTCAATCTTTAAGTGAGGAGATATTTCTATCAAGCAAAAATTTCAATACTGCTGAATTAAGATATGAGTCACCCGAGAAAATGCTTGTTAAATCTTTAGTAGAAATTTCTGAGGGAAGATTAGATATAGCACTCGAAACGATAGATACGCTTATCAAACAAACGCCTAATTTTAAATTAGCCTATCTTATTCAAGGCGATCTACTTTTAGCACATGCGAAGCAAATTAGTGGTATTGGAGATGAGCATAAAAGTGAAAAAAAAGAAGAGATTG
>JBEEPP010000007.1:0-13722 GCA_041191045.1 Pseudomonadota bacterium | reverse complement strand
CATCCATCAGTCCAATACCTTTAGCGCCCATACCACCATTTGTTCCTGCCCAAACTGTTTCGAACATTCCTTTATTGGTAGCATCTTTTGGATAGCGGAATGTTGGTCCAACTAATCCAGGTCCGACTTGACCTTTTGCATCCCCACCGTGACATTGGGTACAAGAATACAAACCAAAAATCTTTTTACCTTTTGCAACCGCTTCGGCATTACCAACGTAGGGATTTTTGCCAGTAGCTAAAAATTCTTTTGCTGCAGGTGTATCAAATAAACTTGGGTCAATTTTTAATGCGCTTCCATCTGTTGTTTTTACAAATGAAACGTCTGCAGATACCACACCTGCAAATGCCATCATAGAAATTAAGACTGATGACATAAGTACTTTTTTTACTAACATAATTTCTCCTAAAAAATTGTATATATTTTGGAGGATGTTTAATCCAAAATATAAATTCTAAATTGCGGTTCTAACTGCCTTAAAATCTAAAAAACACACACTAATCTTACTCATTTTTTTAAATAAAGTCACTCATTTCTGAATGACTTTTTTAACTTTAATTTCCTATCTTATCCCCTGAAACAGCAGGCTTATGAGGGATCCCATAGTCATCTAAAATCTTCAAAATTTTAGCCTGATTACGATCCAACGCCCCTTGAATCATTTCCATGCGGTCTTTATCTTTTTTGCGAACAGCCACAGAAATATTCCACTCTTCTTTGCCCTTCACATTGACGGATTTATATTCGGGTATAGGAACAACAACGAGAGGTTCTTTTGATTGTTTTGCATAGTACCCACCAATTGGCCCCCATATAATCGCGACATCAATTTTACCTGCGACCAAATCATCAATCATATGGCCTGGTGACAAATTGAGATCTCTTTGCAATCGATAAGGACGAGCATTCGCCATCAGATCATGATCGCGTAATGGAATTGTTGGTGGACTTTCTCCTACAATTCCAATAATGCCTTTTTTAAGATCTTCTGCATCCCAATCTTTAATATTGTAATTACTTGATTTCCGATATACGAATACATAACCTGAACGATAATAAGGTTTGGAGGTGCGTAATGAATCTACATCACTGCCCATGCCAATAATGACATCGCAGCGTTGTGCATTAATTGTATTTCTTAAATAGCCCTGACGATCAAGCCAAAATTCGTAAGTTAATTCTTTACCTAAATCTTTCGCTAAAACTTCTGCAATCTTATTTTCAAACCCTTCGCCTTTTTGATTTGAATAAGGAAGACTGTCAGGGTCTGCACATACCCTAAATTCATTATCCGAAGGAATTCTATAGGGCATACCAGGTAAACCATCCTCACGATCTTGACCTAATGCAAATACTGATCCAATTTGAATTAAATTTAAAACACATAAAGCTAATATTATTTTTTTAAGCATTCTTTTTCCTTGGCAATGAATAATCGTGACTCCTATAAAAAAAACACCCCGCTCGAAAGCAGGGTGTTTATAGGACATACTAACTAACAGTTAGTTCTATAAAAAATCTTTCGATTAATTATAGGCTAAATACTGTTAAAGCACCGCCGCCAGGAGCAGCATTGTACTTAGTAAGTTCAGCATAACCACCAGCAGCGCCAAGAGCGTCTGTTGGGTTAGTTAAGCCAAGGTTCATCGCAACGCCAGCCCAACCACCAATACCTGATAAAACACCAACGTATTGTTTGCCGCCGTTTGAGTATGTGAATGCATTACCAATCACACCAGAACCAACTTGGAATTTCCAAAGTTCTTTACCTGACTTAGCGTCAAGAGCTTTGAACCAACGGTCAAGAGTACCGTAGAAAACTAAGTCTGAAGCAGTTGTTAAAGCACCGCCCCAAGCAGAGAATTTCTCTTTGTTGTACCAAGCTTTTTTGTTTGTCATTGGATCATAAGCAGCGAAGCCACCCATAACACCGTCTGGACCAGCAAACATAGTTAATGTTGCACCAACCCATGGTTGACCTGCTACATACTTAGACTCAACTGGTTCGTATGTCATACATACGTGGTTGAGTGGTGAGTAGATAAGGCCAGTCTTAGGTGAGTAAGCAGCTGGTTGTTGATCTTTTGTACCCAATGCAGCTGGGCAAACACCCTTAGCATTGTAGTCTTGGTGTGTAGAAGCTGAAGCTAGCTTGTTAGGTACACCAGATTTTTTGTCAACATCAGTTGCCCAGTTAACAAATGGATGTACTTTTTCTGCAGCAACTAAAACGCCGTTGTCAGCTTGCCATGTGTAAGCAAAACCGTTACGGTCATGGTGCCATGCATATGTCTTACCACCATTGTCAAATAAGATCACTTCGTTAATACCGTCGTAATCCCACTCGTCATGTGGAGTCATTTGCATACCCCAGCGTGCAACGCCAGTGTTTAAGTCACGTGCGAAAACAGTCATAGACCATTTATTGTCGCCTGGACGTACATCTGGATTCCAAACTGATGGGTTACCTGTACCGTAGTACACTAAGTTTGTTTTTGGATCATATGGCCACCAGCCCCAAACAGAGCCACCACCATGTTGCCAACCATCTTTAACTGCTTGTGGTTTCAACCATGTTTTAAGACCAAGATCTTTTTCACCGCCTTTTAACTTAGCAGTATCAATTTTCTTGAATGAACCGCCTTGTTTGTTACCACCATTAACGTCTTCATAGACTGATAATGCTGAGTAAAGTGGTGTGTCTTTGTTAAAGTCTTTGCCGATTAATACTTCAGCATCAGGACCTGTTGAGTAAGCTTTCCAAGCTAACTTGCCGTCTAATGTGTAAGCTGAGATAAAGCAGCGAACACCGAATTCAGCACCAGAACAACCTGTTAAAACTTTGTCTTTAATTACGTGTGGAGCGTTTGTGTTTGTAGCACCAACTTTAGGGTCAGTGTTTTTAGCGTCCCATAATTTCTTACCTGACTTAGCATCTAAAGCAACTAACATACCGTCGTTTTGTTGTAAGAAGATTTTACCGTCACCATAACCAAGACCACGTGAAACGTTGTCACAGCAGAGAACTGCTTGAACTGATGGATCTTGTTTTGGGAAGTAAGACCAAACGATTTTTTGATTGTCGTTTAAGTCAAGCGCATAGATGTTATTTGGGAATGCTGTATGAACATACATCATGTTACCAATAACAAGAGGAGCACCTTCGTGACCACGGTTTACACCAGTAGCGAAAGTCCAAGCTGCTTTAAGGTTTTTTACATTACCTTGGTTGATTTGAGTTAATTTGCTGTGTGCTTGGTTTGTGTAGTCACCGCGTGGTGCTGCCCAGTTATTAGCATCAGCAATAGCTTTTTCTTGATCAGCAGCTGCTGAAGCAATCATTGGCATTGCCACTGATAGACCAGCTACTAAACCAAGAGCTAACTTGATTTTATTAATTTTCATATAAATCTCCATAGTTTTTACTAAGGGTTTTAAAAAGAAGTAAACTCTCTAGTCACTTTAAATTTTAAAGTGTTTCACTTTAAGACTTGAAAGCGCTTCGAAGGCCTACCTTCAGCACAATTTGACTTATGCTTGAATAGCAATATATGCCTCTTTTTTTAGAATTGCAACAATTTCGTTACAATTTGTTAACATTTTTTTAAGTCTCAATTTTAATTATTCCTGAACTTTCTCAAATTTGTTAAAATACCCAATAAAATCAATAAGAAAGCTATACATTTTCTATGCCAACTGACTCTTTATATACCTTATATCCAGAGATTTCACCCTATCATGCGACCTGGATAGAAAGACCTCACGGACATAAAATTTATGTCGAACTTTCAGGAAATCCTCATGGAAAACCTATTATTTTTCTTCATGGCGGTCCTGGTGGCGGAACCAACCCCAAACAAAGACAATTTTTTGATCCAAAACACTACCAAATCATTCTTTTTGACCAAAGAGGTTGTGGACAAAGTAAGCCCTTAGGAGAAACGAACGGCAATACCACTCAAGATCTTCTATCTGACATGGAAGCAATTCGTAAACATTTTGATATAAAGCGTTGGATTATTTTTGGAGGCTCTTGGGGAAGCGCTTTAGCATTGGCTTACGCGACTCAATATCCTGAAACGATCAAAGCACTTATTTTGCGAGGCATCTTCTTAAGTCGTAAAACGGAACTTGATTGGTTCCTAGATGAGGTTAAAGCTTTTTTTCCAGAAGCCCATCAAACACTGCTTGATTTCTTACCAGATGATAAACGTGATGGTCTTGTAAAAAATTATAGTGAACTTGTATTTTCAAATGATTTAAAAATTAGCGGGCCTGCGTCCATCTCATGGAATCGTTTTGAAAGTGGCCTTTTAAAACTATTACCTCAAGCAGAAGATAATACAATTCTGACAGATGAAGATATACAAAATGAAATTGCGCGTGCACGCGTTCAACTTCATTACATCAAAGATCAATGTTTCATTGATGGGAAAAAAATATTAGAAGAGGTCAAACAGTTAAAAGATATTCCAACAACTATTATTCAAGGACGTTATGACATGGTATGTCCTCCCATTACTGCCTATGAGCTTTATCAATGCATGCCACATGCAAATTTTATTATGGTGCCGGATGCAGGACACTCAGCCTCAGAACTTTCAATGACAAGCGAACTCGTTAAAGCTACCAATCACTATAGAGCATTAGTGTAATGATTAAATTACATCCGCTTTTCAAAAATCTTTATCAAAAAAAAGATGAGTCACTGCTCGTCTTTATGATGAAAGAAACATTGGCGGGTTGCAAACGTCATAATGTATTTGGTTTAACTGCATCCTTATCTTTCTTTTCTCTTTTTGCACTCATTCCGATGATTCTTCTCATTTTCTTTTTCTTGAGTCATTGGTTAGTTAATTCTGAATTTGCTTTAGGAAGATTAGCGCTTCTTACAAGTAACCTATTACCGCAAATGAGTAAAAAAATTATGCTCGAAGTTTATAAAGTATCAAGCCACACTAAGGTATGGGGAATCCTAGGCACATTAATTTTATTGTGGGCAGCAACTCCCCTCACAAGCTCTCTTCGTGCAAGCCTTTTCATTATTTCGGCGACTGAAGAAGATCCATCATTTCTAAAAAGTAAGTTTCGAGATATTGTCGCTATTATTGGCATTCTTTTACTTTTCTTTTTCTTTACTTTATCAGGCATGGTCTTTCAAAAAGCGACTGTGTTCTTTGGTGAATATTTAAGTTTTGTAAACTCACAAATGATTTATTTTGTAAGTTCATTTTCATTTGTTGTTTTATCTTTAGCACTTTTTAATCGATTCTTTTTTCCTATTAAAGTTGATGTAAAGCATATTCTTTTGGGCTCACTACTAACAGCTCTTTTATGGCTTGGACTTAGATCAACATTCGATATCTTTTTGTCGTTGAGTCAATCTTACGGTACCTTTTTTGGTGGCATGAGGAATCTTTTTATTTCATTGATATGGCTTTATCTTAATATTGCATCTTATTTACTTGGTGTAGAGCTTATGGCAACACTTCACAAAAAAGACATGTTGTTATTAAAAAAATTATTTGACGACTCAATTCCGCTTTCAAGCTCTTTCATTCATTATCTTGCTTCGCGTTACGGAAAAAAATATAGGCAGAATGCAATGATTTTTGAGCAAGGTAATCGCGAACATAATGTCTATTACATTGTTCAAGGCTCAGTCAATTTAATTCAAGATGGTCGAGTAATACGCTCTTTAAAAGCACATGAATATTTTGGTGAAATGGCAGTGCTAAATGAAACCCCAACTATTGCCATGGCTATGTCGAATTCAAATGAATCTGAAATTATTGCCATTCCAAAAGTCCATCTAGAAATGATGCTAGCCGACGAACCTAAAGTAGCGATGAAATTTTTAAGAAAAATGTCCTTAAGATTACAACAACGCTAAACGTCTGCAGGTTTTAAATCAAAAGCAATACAGATTCGCTCTTCATTGGAACTAAAAGGTATCGTTCGATGAAAAACGGAAGATGGAAAGAAAATAACATCACCAACTTCAGGTAGGTATAATTTTTTTTCAAAGTCATCGTGCATTCTTGGGTAATCATCTCCATCAATACTTAATTCAATACCGCCTTCATCTGGTTGTTTTTTTTGTTGCGGAATCGCCAAATAGACGGCTCCACTAATCCAGCCCTCTTCATGAATATGAGAGCTCAAATGGCCACCTGTCTGCATTTTGACAAACCAAGAACTACTAAACTCAATAGTTTTTGGAAATGCTTTAATAAATATAGAGTCTTCATTTTTATAACGATCGTAATATCTTTTAATAAGCAATGTAATCTCTTGTGACAACCTTTTAAAAGAAGAATCCTTTCGCTTAAAGAGGTTCCCTGATGACTGAATCCCATTGATTAATCGACTTTGCATGCGCTCAGAAATGTCAGCTTCGTTAATATCATGTAAGAGTGATTTTAGTAAATCATCCTTGGGATCTTTTAAAGCATCGACTTGGCCATGAAATACAAAACGGAGTGGGTCTGGACAAAAATTATAGCGGTCTTCTTTGTAAAAATTTTTTCCAAAGTGAGTTGAAAGTGTTGCAAGCAATGGCGATGTATTCTTTTTAAGAATCGCACTATTTAATTCTTTTTCAAAAATATCGAATTGTTTTGTTTTATATAAACAATAAAGTGCACGCTCTTCCCAATCTTTCATTTGAGAGGCTTTGTAAAATTCATAAGCCTCCTGAAATTTTTTATTATCATGAAGGAATGTTGCAAGATTATAATTGGCGATTGGATTTTCTGAATTTAATATCACAGCTTGTCTTAGGTATTGGTTGGCTTCTGAAATTTTGCCTTGATGCCATAATGCATCGCCTAATACCGAACAAACTTCAGCATCATTTGGACTCATTTCAATCGCATTTCGATATGATTGAATAGCTTTTTCTAAGTATCCTTGATTGCGATAAGCATTACCTAAATTAAAATGTCCACGAGGGTGATCTTGAATATTGAGTGATTGTTGGAAAGAATGAATCGCTTGATCAAAGTCACCCTGAAGCAAATAGACAGCGCCCTTATTGCCATGTGCCTCATAAAATCCTGGTTCTAAATCAATTGCTTTTTGATAAGCGCTTAAAGCTTTATCAAATTGTGATTCATTTTGATAAACAATGCCCAGATTAAAATACGCTACCACTAAATCAGGCTTTATCTGTATTGCTTTTTGATAATGTTGAATTGCACTTTGATTATCGCCTAATTGAAACAGTACTGAACCTAAATTAAATTGCATCTCTGCAAATTGCGGTTGAATTTTTAAAGCATTACGATAGCTGTTGGCAGCTTCTTTAAATTTTTTTTGTGCTTCTTGAGATACACCTAAAATATTATGCAAAATTAATTCTTGTGGAAATTCATCTAGCAATTTTTTTGCTTTTTGTTCCGCAAGATTTAATTGGCCTGACTGATGAAGCTGAATTAAATCATTAATTTCTGACTGCTTTAAAATTCTCATTGCAAAGGCTTTTAATGATGCGAGGTATCTTCTGCAATTTTATCCATAATTGCAAAGAGAACGCCTGAGATGATGAATGTAGCGTGAATACCCACCATCCAAGCCAATTGAGTATTTGTAAGCATTTGTCCTGGTATGGACGCATGCATAAAAGCTTTCAAAAGATCGATGGCAGAAATTGCAACTATTGAGCCAATCAACTTAAGCTTTAATCCAGAATAATCAACTTTACCCATCCAATGCGGCTTATCTTCATGATTATCGATATCTATTTTAGATACAAAGTTTTCATAGCCACTAAAGATAACCATGATAAGAAGATTTGCAACAAGTGTCATGTCTACTAAAGCTAAAATTGATAAAACAATCTCTCTCTCCGGTGTGTCAGCCACCGTCATCATGATATGAAGAAATTCTTGACCAAATTTTATAAGCAAACAAACTAACCCACCGACCAAACCCAAATACATAGGGGCTAATATCCATCGACTCTTAAACACTAATTTTTCTATAATTTCTTCAGTCTTCATTCGATCTCCATCAGTTATCGTTAATTGGATAAATCATATCATTACCCCGCCATATATATGTTTCAGTAATGATTGAAAAAAACTCTTATTAGGATACTATTTTATCTTTGCTTTCGTAAATCATCTGATGTCAAAAGATTCAATCATTATTCATGGCCATCTTTTAAAAGAAGCGCGCGAAGATCTAAATCTTTCGATAGATGATGTTGCACATCGTTTAACTTTAAGTAACAAACATATCATCTCTATGGAAGAAAATAAGAATGATGGCTTTGTATCTTTTCAAATCAAACTCATATCGATCAGAAAATATGCAGCTTTTCTTGAATTAGATATTGATACCATTATTGAAAATACAAAAAACAAAACTAAATCTTTAAATCTCCCGGAGCCTGAATTAGAAAATAAGACAGATGAAACGGATGACTTGCCTCAGAAAAAAATACTGTTTTTAATAAAAATAAAATCATTTTTTGTATGGGTAAAAACACACATCAAAGTGCCTCATATTTTTTATTTTATTATCTTCCTTTTTGTATCCAACTTTGTAATTGGTGTTTACCAAAAATATATTGTTGCTCATAAAAATTTTGAAGGTCAAGAAGTTGAATTACCCAATATTGATTCTCTTCCGAATGATATAGCGACTTATGAGATTAAACCTTTAGAAGAGAAGCAACTATCAAGGGAAGCGCTACCTATTGAAGTCAAAAAGCCTGAAGAAAATAATAAGGATGTTGCTATCAAAATGTGCGGTCAAGCCATTTCAAAACCAATTACACAAGTTTCTTCTCCAACGGATCCTCTTAAGCCTGGCGACTACTTCCATATTATCTCTAAAGGCCAACAAACGATTTGTATATTAGATGCTAAAGGTGCAGAAAATAAGTATTCCCTGACCGAAGGTCAAAAACTAACCTACCGAGGCGGAAAAGCTCCCTTTAAACTCCTGATAGATCCTGCCATGAGTGAAATATTCTATGAGGGTTGGTTGGTGAAGCTTAAGGCTGAACAAAGCTATATTCAACTTAATCCAAAAACCTATAATTAAAATTTAAATAAATTTATTTAAATTTTCTAACAGCACCCGTGACGACGCCCCATATTTGAAACTGCACACCGTCTAAAACTTCGATAGGGCTAAATGCCTCGTTTGCTGGTAACAAGCGTGGGGAGCCATTTTTATTTTTAGCTAAAGTCTTAACTGTAAATTCACCGTCTAATGAGGCTAATACGATGTCGCCAATAGATGCCTCTTGGGATCGATCCACTATCACGACATCATCATCATGAATACCAGCGTTGTCCATTGAATTTCCTTTAATGCGCACAAAAAACGTTGTATCAGCCTCACGAATAAGATAATCATTAAGATCCATCCTTTTCTCGATATGATCATCTGCTTGGGAAGGAAGTCCTGCAGGCACCTTGTGTTCAAATAGAGGAATCTTAGTTTTTTTCATTGCCTCACTTACCAAATCAATAGATACCACATTAGAAATTTCTTGAATCTTCCTTTTGGCATAAGCCTCAAGAATGTTTGATATTACAGCGGTTTGACTTTCTGGCACTCTCACTAAAGTTGTCTTTTCGCCAAATTTTCCAGTGCCTGATTTACGTCCAGCACCTGGTCTTTTACCGCCTCGAATGGGGACAATTTTTTTCATTTGAATATTGTAACAAGAATCAAATGAAAAGATAGCTTTATTTTAAATTTAACGAATATCGACAGAACCCTTATCCAATGTGAAAAAAAATGCATATGACTGTTGACAAGGCTTAAAAATCAATGCAAAGTACGCCTAGACCTTCTATGACGCTGTCATTTCAATGGTCTTACATATCTTAATTTACATTTGGAGGAATTATGAATAAAGGCGAACTAATCGAAGCAGTTGCAAAAGCAGCAGGTTCAACAAAAGCAGACGCTGGTCGTGCGATTGATGCAACACTTGCAGCTATCACTAAAGCTCTTAAAAAAGGTGATGTAGTAACACTTATCGGCTTTGGTACTTTTAAAGTTTCAAAACGCGCTGCACGAGTTGGTCGTAACCCACAAACTGGTAAAGAACTTAAAATACCAGCACGTAAAGCTCCAACATTCAAAGCAGGTGCTGCTCTTAAATCAGCAGTTAACTAAGCTTAGAATTAGTTATTCATACAAAAGCGCTTGGGGCTTGAACCCTAAGCGCTTTTTTTATGTCTTAAAATAAATCGCTATGCCCTATTACTTAAAAGAAAATAAGATTGAATTGCTTAAAAATGGCAAAGATTATTTTGCCTCTGTGATTCATTCGATTAAACAAGCTCGGCACAATATTTTTGTAGAGGCTTATATTTTCAGTCATGATGTGACGGGTATAAAAATTTTAGCTGCGCTTAAAGAAGCGGCTAAAAGAAATGTTGAGGTTTATTTATTACTTGATGGATTTGGAAGTCGCGATCTTTCACAAAAAGTAATAGATGAAATCAAGTCTTCTAAAATTCATTTTCTTTTTTACCACCCTAAAATTTCACCTTACCAAATGAAGCGCATTTCGCTAAGACGACTTCATCGAAAAATATTTTTGATTGATCATAAGATCGCTTATGTTGGTGGTATTAATATTATTGATGATATGAATATCCCAAATGGTAAAGCGCCACGTATCGACTATGCTGTTCAATTAGAGGGTCCTGTGATTCACTCAATCAGTCAAAGTATGGTTAAGCTTTGGAAAAGAGTCTCATGGTCCCATTTAGAAAAATCTTATGTCCCAAAATATAATCATAAAAATATAGCGACATACCCAAATGGTATAAGGCTTAACTTTATAGAGCGCGATAATTTTCGGCATAGACAAGATATTGAAAAAGCTTACTTACATGCCATTCAAAATGCTAAAGATGAAATATTTATTGCAAATGCTTATTTTATTCCAGGGAAAAAATTTGAAAGAGCTTTAATTGATGCTGCTAGAAGAGGTGTGTTAGTGACCCTTCTTTTAAAAGGTGAAATGGATTACTTTTTATCTAATGCCACGCGCGCTTTTTATGCGAAATTTTTAAAAGAAGGTATTTCTATTTTTGAATACACGAGAAGTTTTATGCACAGCAAGGTGGCTGTTATTGATGAAACTTGGTCAACAGTAGGCTCATCAAACATTGATCCTTTTAGCCTTCTTTTAGCTCGAGAAGCCAATATTGTGGTCTTTGATAAATCTTTTGCGTCTCAGCTTAAAAAAAATATTAAAGAAGATATTCAATTCGGCGGCACTGAAATTCTTTTAAAAGACTGGGACAAAGCGCATTTAATCAAAAGATTAAAAGCGCGCACGGCTTATTTATTTATTCGACTAAGCTTAGGTATTATAAGTATTTAAGGCATGCCACAATCAAGGCACTTACCTTTTACCGTTGAAAAACCTTTAACTGTTGAAAGACCCTTAACATTAGTAAAAATCGCGCCATCCACGTTCGCATCAGTCAAATCTGCATTAGTGAGATCAGCCCCCGTTAAATCAGCTTGAATTAAATCAGCTCGATACATATTGGTATTTCTTAAGTTAGCCTCCCTTAAATCGGCAAATGTAAAACTCGCAATATTTAAATCGGCCCCTTCAAAATTCGCTTTGTAAAATTTACCTGCGACTGAATCAAATTTCATTTGCCCCATAGGCTGATTACCAACATCCAAACCAAATTTGCCATATTTAATTGTAGCTCCTGACATATTCACTGCACCTAATGTGCCAATCATACGAGCACGCGTTAAATTAGCACCTTTAAAATTAGTTTCACTAAAAATCGCTTGAAAAATTATAGCCTCAGTTAAATTAGCTCCTGAAAGATTAGCTTTTTCAAGACGCGCTAAATTTAAATAAGCTCTTTGCATATTGCTATTGGACAAATTAGCGCCGATGAGATTCGCGCCAAAAAAACTTGTATTAATCATTTTGCAATGACTTAAATCTAAATCATTCATATCTAGATAACCTAAGTCTTTATTTGAGAAATCACAGTCAGGACTTTTAATTTCTTTTAATAATTCTTCTTGTGATATTTTCTTACGGTCAACCTCTTTATTTTTTTCGTAAAAGACGCTAGCTTTTTTGATAAATTCATCAGGTGTTTTTAAAAATATTTCTTTACTCACTTCACTCCCAAAACAATAAACCTTACTCTGGTAGCTTGAGCTAACTGAGCAATCCGTTTGGAGAAAACGACCTTCGGATAAACTTAAAAGACAGTAATTACCAAATTCACCGGCATAAGCAAGATGAGCTATAAAAAATAAAAATGAAAACCAATATCTCTTTAATAACATGTTAATACATCCTAAAGATTTTGATTTATTATAAACCCTTATCATTTTATATTTTTATTATGTCTCACATTAAATATACAGTTCTTATCACAGGTACAAATAAGGGTTTAGGTCTTGAATTTGTCAAACAGTTCGCTATAGAAGGTTATCAAGTCATCGCATGTACTAGAAAGATAAATAAAAAAGATGAGCTTCATCAGCTTCAGGAAAAATTTAAAACTATCTCAATATGTAAGCTTGATATTGCAAATTTTTCCTCCATTGATCAGTTTGCAAAATTATTCAAAAAACCCATCGACATTCTAATTAATAATGCGGGTGTTTATCCAGACAGCTCAATTGATCATGTCGACTATAAAGCCTGGCTTGATGCTTTTAAAATTAATACCCTTGCAGCATTTAAAATGACAAAAGCGTTTCTACCTCATCTTAAAAAAGGCCGATTAAAAAAGATAGCATCACTCACAAGCAAGATGGGGAGTATTGATGACAATTCGGGTGGCGGGGAATATATTTATCGATCAAGCAAAACAGCCTTGAATATGGTCATGAAAAGTTTATCTATTGATTTAAAACCTTTTGATTTGTCCGTTATTACACTCCATCCCGGGTGGGTTAGAACAGATATGGGGGGACCTAATGGGCTTATTGATGTTGATGAAAGTGTTGCTGGTATGAAACGTCAAATTGATAAACTTACCATAAGGACAACAGGTCAATTTATTGCTTACGATGGCAAAAAAATTCCTTGGTAATCAAAACGCCTTCATACCATCAAATTAAAACATCTGTTTCATTTTTATCTGAGCTTGATAGAGATTGGGAAGACTTAACAAAAAAGCCACTTAAAATCTTAAGTGGCTTTTTTTAAACCCTCAAATAACTATTAATCTCGATCTAGATTATCTTCTACCACTTGACCAGTTTCAGCATCACATTCAATTTCCCAATGCTTGCCATCGGAATCTTGAATATCAATATCGAAAATAGGCCGGCCATCTTCTTTTTCCATTTCAATCTCAACAATAGCACCATTATGTTTACTTAAAGCAGTCTTCATACATCCTGCCATCATTTCGTTATGTTTTTTTATGTCACTTATAATGGGTCTATCATCATGCTTATATGTTTTACCAAAAAATAAAACTACGCCTACCAATACCGCAACAAGAATAGCTGCAATTAAGGCTAAATACTTTTTCAAAATTTTCTCCTTCATTTAAATATTAGGAACAGATTAAAATTAAAATTCAACAAGCCTTAAATTAAAGGGCTTTGACTTGGATTAAATCATTTACCAATATATTGCTTACCTTGAGTATCTACTGCTAAAACTTGAAGATTCCCCTTAATTTTAGGGGCGTCAAAAACAAAGAAAGGGTTTTCAGCGGTACTTCCTCCACCAAACTCAGC
>JBEEPP010000006.1:0-14371 GCA_041191045.1 Pseudomonadota bacterium | reverse complement strand
TTTGCTAAACAAGGTACTTTTCTTGAAATGCGATCTATATCTTTCATTGTGAAGTTAACCTTAGCTTCATGAGCTGCCGCAAGCAAATGAAGAACAGTATTTGTTGAGCCCCCCATTGCAACATCCAAGCTCATGGCATTTTCAAAAGCTTTAAAATTTGCAATGTTTCTTGGTAGGACACTTTCATTATCTTCTTCATAATATTTTTTCGCCAAATCAACAATTAGTCTTCCAGCTTCCTGGAATAATTTTTTTCGGGCTGCATGCGTCGCTAACGTACTCCCATTACCAGGAAGGCTTAATCCCAAGGCTTCCGTTAAACAATTCATTGAGTTTGCGGTAAACATGCCAGAGCAAGAGCCGCATGTCGGACAGGCTGATCTTTCAATTTCATCAGAGTTTTGATCAGATACTTTTGGGTCAGCACCGGCAACAATTGCATCCACTAAATCTAATTTCTTTACTTGATTATTCCAGTTAACCTTTCCAGCTTCCATGGGACCTCCTGAAACAAAGACTACAGGAATATTAATTCTGAGAGCTGCCATGAGCATACCAGGTGTTATCTTGTCGCAATTTGATATACAAACAATGGCATCTGCACAGTGAGCATTTACCATATATTCGACGCTATCTGCAATAAGGTCTCGGCTTGGTAAACTGTATAGCATGCCATCATGACCCATAGCGATACCGTCATCTACCGCAATGGTATTAAATTCTTTAGCAACGCCACCATGCTTTTCAATTTCTCTCGCTACAAGTTGTCCTATATCTTTTAAGTGAACATGCCCCGGAACAAATTGAGTAAATGAATTACAAACAGCAATAATTGGCTTTGTAAAATCTTCATCTTTCATTCCCGTTGCTCGCCAAAGTGCGCGAGCACCAGCTTGATTTCTACCATGAGTTGTCGTTTTAGAGCGATATACAGGCATAATGACCTCTTACAATTACAATCAATTCAAACAATTATTTTAACTTATAATGACAACAAATTTATGTTTATTCACCCCCAAATAAATCCTGTAGCGCTCAGTCTTGGGCCGTTCCAAATTCATTGGTACGGAATCATGTACCTTTTTGCTTTTATAGGATTTCTTCAGTTAGGTAAATTTCAAATCAAAACACGTCCCTGGCTATCATGGAACGAAAAGATGTTAGATGACGCTTTTTTTTATGGGGCTATTGGTGTAATTGCAGGGGGTCGATTAGGTTACATTTTATTTTATCAGCTGCAATATTATATTCGGGAACCGATTGAGATCATTGCCTTATGGAAAGGCGGCATGTCATTTCACGGCGGATTTTTAGGTGTACTTATCGCTATGATTTTCATGGCTAAAAAATATAAAATAACTTTACTCTCAATTTTAGATTTTATTGCTCCTCTAGTTCCTCTGGGTCTTGCTTTCGGTCGCATTGGAAATTTTATTAATGGAGAGCTATGGGGCAGGCCTACACAATTTTACTTAGGCATGATCTTTCCAAATGTAGATGACATTCCAAGACATCCCTCTCAGCTTTACGAAAGTTTTTTTGAGGGCTTTGTTATGTTTATCTTGCTTTGGTTATATTCCAGTCAAAGAAGGAAGACAGGCCAAATAGCTGCTTTATTCTTAATACTATACGGAACGTTTAGATTTTTAATTGAATTTACAAGAGAGCCTGACTCATTCTTAGGTTTGCTCTTTCTTAATCTTTCAATGGGTCAATGGCTATCTATTCCCATGCTCTTGGCTGGCATTTATCTTTTTAAGAAAAACTAACAACAGCGTTTTACACCACTCCATTTTTTCTCAATCGTAGCTTGATAAAAATTTTTTTTACTCATCAATTTATGTTTTTTTGAACATTTTTTATGATTCTGCAAATATAGATCGTAGAGATCATCTCCTGATAATCTTCGTATGAAGATATATACTGATTTTATTATTTTTAACATAGCTTATTAATTCTTTTTGAAAAATGAAATTCTTAGCATATCAACAACAACTGTCCATAAAATAATAAGTAAAAATAAAGTAATAAAGGCATCTAATTTTTGATTAAAAATTAATTGGTGGGTAATAGACATTTTACTATCATCAATGAGTCCTAAATTTATTTTATCTGTCAGATCTCTTGCTGCGGCGATAAATCCAACCCTAATATCTTGACTAAATATTTTTTGATAAGCAGCTGTCGTCGTCACAATAATCAGCCAAATTAGAGGCAAGCCTGTTACCCATGCATATTTTAATTTATTTGATTTAATTAGAATGCCCGTACCTACAGATAATGCAATAGCTGCAAGCATTTGATTTGCAATGCCAAACAGGGGCCATAAAATATTTACACCACCATTGGGATCTATCACGCCAATGTATAAAAAATATCCCCAGCAACTTACAACAATTGCGCTACTTAAAATAATAGATGGCATCCATGATGTTCGGCCAAACTTTGGATAAATATTACCAATCATATCTTGTAACATAAATCTTCCAACACGAGTGCCTGCATCTAGCGTGGTTAGAATAAATATTGCTTCAAACATAATGGCAAAGTGATACCACATCGCTAATAGATTTGTACCGAAAGCTTTGCCGAATATATTTGCCATCCCTACTGCTAATGAAGGAGCGCCACCTGTTCTTGCAAAAAGTGATGTTTCACCCATATTTTTTGCAAGTAATTCCATTTCTTCAACTGTCACTTTAAATCCCCATGCATTTATTTTTTGAATGGCACCTGCAGCTTCTGCTCCAACCACACCTACAGGACTATTAATTGCAAAAAAGATACCTGGTTCTAATACTGTTGCAGCTATTAAGGCCATAATGGCTACGAAAGATTCTAGAAGCATCGCTCCGTAACCGATCATAGGAATATATTTTTCATTATCTAATAGTTTAGGGGTTGTACCTGATGCTATTAAAGAATGAAATCCGGAAATAGCGCCACACGCTATGGTAATAAAAACAAAAGGGAAAACACTTCCGCCGAAAATAGGGCCTGTGCCGTCAGTAAATTGAGTTAATGCAGGCATCTTAATTTCCGGTTGCAATGTCATGATTGCAACAGCTAAAACAATCACTGTGCCCAGCTTTACAAAAGTCGATAGATAATCTCTCGGTGCTAACAAAAGCCAAACCGGAAGAACTGCTGCTGCAAAGCCATAAAAAATAACTGCCCATGCTAATGTCAAGCTGTCATGGTCAAAATAAGCTCTTAAGGTTTGCGAATGATCAATTAAACCTCCAGCAAAAACAGCTAAAAGTAATAATCCAAATCCAATTAACGATGCTTCAAGTACTCTTCCAGCTCTGATGGATCTTAAGTAAATGCCAATAAAAATTGCTATGGGTATAGTTGCAGCAACTGTCGATGTTGCCCAAGGGCTATGTTTCATAGCATTTACAACTACCAATCCTAAAACGGCAATCAAAATCACCATGATTAAAAAGGTACCAATCAATGAAGCAGTTCCACCAATCACGCCAATCTCTTCTCTTGCCATTTGCCCTAAGCTTTTTCCGTTACGTCTCATCGAAAAAAATAGTGTGGTCATATCTTGGACAGCGCCCCCCAATACAGCGCCTATGAGTATCCATAACATTCCTGGAAGATAACCAAACTGTGCAGCCAATGTAGGGCCAACTAGAGGACCTGGTCCAGCTATAGCAGCGAAATGGTGACCAAATACAATCCATTTGTTTGTAGGAATAAAATCTTTATCATTTCTTAGTCTTAGGGCTGGGGGTTTTTTGTGTTCGTCAATAACTAAAACTGTTGCCGCAATCCAGCTTGCATAAAACCTATAAGCAATCATGAACACACATATAGCTGCTGTAATAAACCAAACAGCATTGATGCTTTCGTTTCGACTCAGTGCAATCGTAGAAAAAGCAATAGCTCCCAATATAGCTATTAGAAACCAAACTATATTTTTTAAAGATTTTTTAATCATGTTGTACCCAAACCTGACGTTTAAATTAATTTATTGCGATATATCTTTGATATACTTTGTTTCCCATTTATTCTTTTAATTATATGCAATTAATAAAAATTAAAAAAACTAATTTCATTGTAAGTATATAAATCATATCTTGGCGGCTCATAAAATTATTCTTGGTGTTACAGGAGGCATAGCTGCTTACAAAGCTGCTGAATTAACTCGCCTTCTTATTAAGAACGATTTTGATGTTCAAGTTGTGATGACTGAATCGGCCAGCCATTTCATAACACCGCTCACTTTCCAGGCTTTGTCTAGCAAAGAAGTATTAACAAGTTTATGGAAAAGTAACGCAAGCAATGGCATGTCGCATATAGAGCTATCAAGAAATTATGACCTTATTATGATTGCTCCAGCCAGTGCTAACTTCCTTGCAAAATTAACACATGGTTTTGCTGATGATCTTTTGTCTTCTTTATGTTTAGCAAGGACGTGTCCAATTGCTTTAGCACCAGCCATGAATGTCCATATGTGGACCAATGCGGCCACTCAGCGCAATGTTTCTCAATTAAAGAAAGATGGTGTCTTATTTTTTGGTCCAGACTCAGGCGAACAAGCTTGTGGCGATGTAGGGCTGGGAAGAATGTTAGATGCTGAAGAATTATTTAGATCAATTCAAAATCATCTCACGCCGAAATTACTTAAAAATAAAAGATTGCTAATAACTTCTGGTGGCACAATTGAAATGATAGATGATGTAAGAGGTATTACAAATCTTAGCTCAGGTAATATGGGTGCTGCTATTGCTAATACTGCTGAGTCTATGGGTGCATCGGTCACTTTAATTTCATCAACGCAACAAGTTTTTTCAGAAAATATAAATGTCATTCATACAACCAATGCTCATTCCATGCACCAAGCCGTGCTAGAACATATAAACAATCAAGATATTTTCATAAGTGTAGCCGCTGTTTCTGATTACAAACCAAAAGAAATATTTAAAGGAAAACTAAAAAAAGATAATTCAGATATCACGCTTCAACTCACCCCAACAATCGATATTCTTAAAGAAATAGGATTATCTAAAAATAAAATATTTAAAGTAGGCTTTGCTGCAGAAAACGAAAATCTGATTGAGAATGCACAAAAAAAATTGAAGGAAAAAAATTTAGATTTAATTGTGGCAAACTTAATTCATGAATCTATGGGCCTTGAAGATACTAAGATTTCAATAATCGATAAAAACAATGTTATTGAGATGCCAAAATCAAATAAAATAGTTGCAGCAAAAGCTATTTTGAAAGAAATAGCTCATCGTATACATTCGGATAAATAACATGAGTCTAATTATTGATTTTAAAATTTTGGATAAACGTATCGAGGAAATGTTACCTAATTATGCTTCACCAGGTTCAGCAGGTCTCGATCTTCGGGCATGTACTGAACACGTACAAACTATCAATCCTGGCGAAACATTTCTTATACCTACTGGCATTTCTATCTTTATTAAAGACCCTTCTTATGCAGCCCTTATTCTTCCCAGATCGGGTTTAGGCCATAAACACGGGATTGTTTTAGGTAATTTAGTAGGCCTAATTGATTCGGATTATCAAGGTCAATTGCTCGTTTCTTGCTGGAATCGAAGCGAAAACGCTTTCCTGCTCAACCCTATGGAGCGTATAGCCCAGCTTGTCATTGTTCCCGTTATCCAGGCCAAATTTAACCTGGTAGACGAATTCCCTCAGACTGAACGAGGTGAAGGCGGCTTTGGAAGCACAGGTAAAAACTAACGAATTCACTTGAAAAGACAGTGGGTTATGTGGTTTAATAGCACTCTTTTTCGAAATTATTGTAACAAATAAAGGATTTAAATTATGGCTCGCGTATGTCAATTAACCGGCAAAAAACCAATGTCAGGAAACAACGTATCTCACGCCAATAACAAGACCAAAAGACGCTTTTTACCTAATTTACAAAACCGTAAATTCTGGGTTGAAACAGAGAATCGTTGGGTTTCAATGAGAATTACTAATGCTGCGCTAAGAACAATCGACAAGCTAGGCATTGATGCTATTGTTAAAAAAATGCGTGCAGCTGGCCAGAAAATTTAAGGAATATATATGCGTGAAAAAATCAAATTAGAATCTAGTGCGGGTACTGGGCATTTCTACACAACAACAAAAAATAAAAGAACGATGCCTGACAAAATGGAAATCAAAAAATTTGATCCTGTTGTCAGAAAACATGTCGTTTATAAAGAAGCCAAAATTAAATAATTTTTAGTTTTAAATCAATAAAAAAGCCAGCATTAGCTGGCTTTTTTATTGATACGAGAATAATTTATTATTCTGCTACAGTTTCTTCTTTAGGAGCTGACGCTGGAACTTCTACAATAGGTCTATCTACAAGCTCAACAAAGGCCATAGGCGCATTATCTCCGTCTCGGAAGCCACACTTTAATATTCTTAAATAGCCACCTTTTCTTGTGTTATATCGCGGGCCTAATTCAGCAAATAATTTAGTCACAATATCTCTATCTCTTAAGCGACTAAAAGCTAAACGTCTATTAGACAAAGTTGCATTTTTTGCTAATGTAATAAGAGGCTCAGCCACCTTCCTAAGCTCTTTAGCTTTAGGTAATGTAGTTTTAATAATCTCATTTTTTAACAAAGAGGTAGCCATATTTCTCAACATTGCTTGTCGATGACTGCTCGTTCTGTTTAGTTTTCTATGACCATTTGCGTGACGCATACTCTTACCCTCAAATTTTTCTTATTTAATAATTACGCTTTTTCTATACCTGCTGGAGGCCAATTTTCTAGTTTCATACCCAAAGTTAAACCTTTTGAAGCAAGAACATCCTTAATCTCATTAAGTGATTTTCTTCCAAGATTTGGAGCTTTTAAAAGCTCATTTTCACTTCGTTGAATTAGATCGCCAATGTAATAAATATTTTCTGCTTTTAAACAGTTTGCAGATCTTACAGTGAGCTCTAAATCATCAACCGGTCTTAATAAGACTGGATCAACTTGAGGCGCTTGCTTTACTTCAACTTCAGTTAAGGCACTTTCTAAGTTTGCAAATACAGAAAGTTGTCCCATTAAAATTCTAGCAGCGTCTCTAATCGCTTGTTCAGCATCAATAACACCATTAGTTTCAACGTCCATGATTAATTTATCTAAGTCTGTTCTTTGTTCTACACGAGCGCTTTCAACAAAATAACTTACTTTATTGATGGGGCTGAAAGAAGCATCTACCATAATAAAACCTAAGGTTTTATCTTCTTGATTCGATTTTCTTCTTGCCGGAACAGGTTGATAACCTCTGCCCATTTCAACCTTAACTTCTAGATTTAATTTTCCACCTTTTGTAAGATGCGCAATTAAGTGATTCGGATTGATAATTTCAGCATCATGATTTGTTTCAAAATCAGCAGCCGTTACAGGACCTTCAGTAGTTTTGTTTAATGTAAGGATTGTCTCAGATTTATTATGTAGCTTTAATGCAACACCTTTTAAATTCAAAAGAATATCAACCACGTCTTCTTGCACGCCGTCTAAAGTTGAATATTCATGAACTACGCCATCAATTTTCACTTCAGTAATTGCATAGCCGGGAATCGAGGACAATAAAACACGTCTTAATGCATTACCTAAAGTAAAGCCAAAACCCCTTTCCATAGGCTCTAGAGTAACGCGAGCTCTTACTGGGTTTATAACTTCAACATTTACAATTCTTGGTTTTAAATATTCTGTAGGACTATTTTGCATTATGTATCCTTATCAATAATTCTTATTTAATTATTTTGAATAGAGCTCAACAACGAGTGATTCATTGATTGTTGCAGGTAAATCATCACGCAGTGGTTTATTTTTGAATGTACCTTTAAGGCCTTTTACGTCAACCTCAATCCATTCTGGGAAGCCTCTTTGTTCTGCGGCCTCAATCGAACCTTTGATTCTTAATTGTTGCTTAGATGCTTCTGCAACTGAGAGTACATCACCTGGCTTTACTTGATAGGAAGGGATATTTACTCTTTGACCATTTACTAAAAGACTATTGTGTCTTACGATTTGTCTCGCTTCTGTGCGCGAAGCACCAATGCCCATGCGATAAGCAACGTTATCTAATCTGCATTCTAAGAGCTGTAAAAGATTTTCGCCGGTAATGCCTTTTTTTCTCTCCGCTTCAGCATAGTAACTTCTAAACTGGGCCTCTAAGATTCCATAAATTCTTCTGAGCTTTTGTTTTTCTCTTAATTGAACGCCGTAATCTGATAAACGACTCGCTCTTCTTTGTCCGTGTTGGCCAGGAGGAAAATTACGCTTCTCAATAGCGCATTTGTCAGTAAAACATTTTTCGCCTTTAAGAAAAAGTTTTTCACCTTCTCTTCTACATTGACGACATTTAGGATCTAGATTTCTTGCCAAAATAACTCTCCTGTTTCAATGAGCAATTCAATGCTCAACTTATTAAATTCTTCTTTTCTTAGGTGGACGGCAACCATTATGTGGTACTGGCGTCACATCCTGAATGCTTGTGATTTTAAATCCTGCAGCATTAAGAGCTCGCACTGCAGATTCTCTTCCAGGACCTGGTCCTTTAATTTTTACTTCAAGATTTTTTACACCACACTCTTGAGCTGCTTTACCTGCTGCTTCAGCTGCTACCTGTGCTGCAAAAGGCGTACTTTTTCTTGAGCCTTTAAATCCAGCACCGCCAGATGTTGCCCAAGATAATGCGTTACCTTGTCTGTCTGTAATTGTGATGATTGTGTTGTTGAAAGATGCGTGAACGTGAGCAATACCTTCAGCTACGTTTTTCTTAACTTTCTTTTTTACACGAACATTAGCTTTTGTTGCCATAAATAATCCTTAAACCTTTTTTATTTAGCCTGTTTAATTGCTTTAACAGGGCCTTTTCTTGTTCTTGCATTCGTTTTAGTTCTCTGACCTCTCACTGGAAGACCTCTTCTGTGTCTTACACCTCGATAACAACCAAGATCCATTAATCGTTTAATGTTCATTGTGACTTCTCTTCGCAAGTCACCTTCAACTTTAATTTTTGCTACTTGATCGCGAAGCTTTTCTACATCAGCATCGTTCAAATCTTTTAATTTAGCAGTCGCAATGATTCCCGCCGCAACACAGATTTTCTTTGCGGTATTTCTTCCAATGCCATAAATTGCTGTTAAAGCAATTTCTGCATGTTGATGATCGGGTACATTTACCCCAGCAATACGAGCCATAACTTACTCCAAAAAAAAATGGCAAATTAAATAAAAAGCCTTATATTTTAACAGGTTGTTGAATTTTTAACAATTAACAACCTACCCCTATCCTTGTCGTTGCTTATGTCGAGGATCTGAGCAAATTACTCTCACAACGCCTCTTCTTCTGACAACTTTACAGTTTCGGCATAATGTTTTTACGGATGCACGAACTCTCATTTTTATACCTCTTAAATTTTAATTAATATTACTTATTTAACCCTGAACGTAATTCTTGCTCTGGTTAAATCATAAGGTGTCATTTCAACAGTCACCTTATCTCCGGGAAGAATACGAATATAATTCATACGCATTTTTCCTGAAATATAACCTAATACAACATGGTCATTTTCTAACTTAACTCTAAAAGTTGCATTTGGAAGATTTTCTATAATCTCCCCTTGCATCTCAATTGTGTCTTCTTTTGCCATTGATTAAAGGTTATCTAAGCGCGTTTGCGCCACCTTTAAAATTAGCTTTTTTAAGCAATCCCTCATACTGATATGACATCAGATGAGATTGAACCTGGGTCATAAAATCCATCGTTACCACCACAATAATTAATAACGATGTACCTCCAAAATAAAAAGGAACATTAAACTTAAGTATTAAAAACTCTGGCAATAAACACACAAGCGTTATATACACAGCGCCTACTAAAGTTAATCTACCCATTATTTGGTCGATATACTTTGCAGTTTGTTCTCCCGGTCTAATTCCAGGAACAAACGCACCACCTTTTTTCAAGTTATCTGCTGTTTCCTTTGGATTAAAAACCAAAGCAGTATAAAAGAAGCAGAAAAACACTATCGCTATTGCGAATAGAAAAATGTAAATAGGTTGTCCTGGTGAAATCGCAGCTCCAATATCCTTAAGCCACAACATTTTTTCACTAGATCCAAACCATCCGGCCAAAGTCGCCGGAAACAAAATAATACTTGATGCAAAAATAGGTGGGATTACACCCGCCATATTCAACTTCAGAGGCAAATGAGAGGTTTGACCTCCATATAACTTGTTTCCAATTTGTCTTTTTGCATAGTTAACAGTAATTTTTCTCTGGCCTCTTTCAACAAAAACAACCAACGCTGTTACTAAAATAGTTGCAGCAAACAAAAAGAAAACTAAGGGAATTGAAAATGCACCCGTTCTAGCTAACTCAAGCGTGCTTCCCAAAGCACTTGGCAATCCAGCCACAATGCCTGAAAAAATAATGATTGAGATTCCATTACCAATGCCTCTTTCAGTAATTTGCTCACCCAACCACATAAGGAACATTGTTCCACTTACTAAAGTTACAACTGTTGTGAGTCTAAAAGCTAATCCAGGATCAAGCACCAATCCTGGTTGAGACTCTAGCGCAATTGAAATACCAAGCGCCTGAAATGCGGCCAAAATAACCGTGCCGTATCTCGTATATTTTGTTATCAGTCTTCTTCCTGCTTCGCCCTCTTTTTTTAATTGCTCAAGCTGGGGCGATACTACGCTTAATAACTGCATGATGATCGATGCTGAAATATAAGGCATGATCCCTAATGCAAATAACGTAAATCTTTTTAATGCGCCTCCAGAGAACATATTAAACATTCCCAAGATGCCACCACTTTGTGAGTCAAATAATTTTTTAAGCACAAGTGGATCAATTCCAGGCACTGGAATATGAGCACCAAGTCTATAGACAACAATGGCACCCAACACAAACAATATGCGACCTTTTAATTCGCTTGTCTTGCTAAAAGCACCTAATAGATTATCTTGAGCCAAAATTAAATTCTCAAACTTCTACTACTTTTCCGCCTGCCGCTTCAATTGCTGCACGAGCGCCCTTAGTTAGCAATAAACCTTGGATTGTTAATTTTCTTTTTACTTCACCAGACAAATAAACTTTTGCTGTTTTTGCATTATCAGAAATTAATTTCGCCGACTTTAAAACGAGTAAATCGATATTATCTGACTCAACTAAATTGAGTTCATTTGTTCTAACACGTGCAGTTAGTTTTTGCGTGAGTGATTTAAATCCGCGTTTTGGAAGGCGTCTCTGAATAGGCATTTGACCACCTTCAAAACCAACCTTATGGAATCCACCCGCTCTAGATTTTTGACCTTTGTGGCCACGTCCAGCTGTTTTTCCAAGACCAGAACCAATACCTCGGCCAACGCGTCTTGCTACCTTTTTAGAACCAACTGCTGGTTTTAATGTATTTAGTTTCATAATTTCTCTTTATATCTTTTCGACTTTAAGTAAATAATTCACTGCATTGATCATGCCTCGAATAGCAGGAGTGTCTTGCAATTCAACAGTATGATGTAATCTTCTAAGGCCTAAACCTTTGACCGTTGCGCGGTGAGGTTCAGTTCTACCAATTAAACTTTTAACTAATGTAACTTTTAAACCAGCTGTGATTTCTTTTTTTGTCTTTGCCATTTGATTAGCCTCTAATTTCTTCTACTGATTTACCACGTTTGGCAGCAATTTCAGCAGGTGTATTCATTGACTCAAGTCCATTTAATGTTGCCCTTACAACGTTGTATGGATTAGTTGAACCTATACATTTTGCCAAAACGTTCGTAATACCCATCACTTCGAAAATCGCTCTCATCGCTCCGCCAGCAATAATGCCAGTACCTTCTGAAGCTGGTTGAATGAATACTTTTGCAGCGCCATGCTCACCCATCACTGCATGTTGCAAAGTACCATTGTTTAGTTTTACTTTAAGCATGCCTCTTCTAGCTTCATCCATTGCTTTTTGAACAGCTACAGGCACTTCTCTTGCTTTACCTTTACCCATACCAACTGAACCGTCTCCATCACCTACAACAGTTAACGCAGCAAAGCTCATGATTCGACCGCCTTTAACTACTTTGGTAACGCGGTTTACAGCAATCATTTTTTCTCTTAAACCGTCTGTTTGCGTTTGTTGATTTTCTAAATCTTTTGCCATGTTTTGACCTATATAAATTGTTGGGTTAGAAAGACAAGCCGTTTTCTCTAGCAGCATCTGCTAAAGCTTTAACTCTGCCGTGATAGCGATAACCTGATCTATCAAATGCCACATTTGTAATACCGATTTTTTTTGCTTTCTCAGCAATGCGTTTGCCAATTTGAGCTGCTGCCTCAATATTGCCACCATTCTTTAAAGTTTTTTTAACGTCAGCTTCAAGAGATGAAGCGCTTACTAAAACTTTATTCTCGCCAGCGCTTATGATTTGTGCATAGATGTTTGTGTTCGTTCTATGAACACTTAATCTTGTCACTTGAAGCTCAGCAATTTTTGCTCTTGTCTTTTTGGCGCGACGTAAACGGGGGTTCGTATTATACATATCTCAACCTTTATTTTTTCTTAGTTTCTTTGATAATAACGTTCTCATCTGAATAGCGAACGCCTTTACCTTTGTATGGCTCTGGTGGTCGATATGCTCTAATTTGAGCAGCAACCTGACCTATTAATTGCTTATCAGAACCTTTTAAAATAATTTCAGTTTGACTTGGTGTTTCAACCTTAATGCCTTCAGGCATTTTGTAATTCACTGGATGTGAAAAACCTAAATCAAGATTAAGGTTTGCACCTTGCGCTTGAGCTTTATATCCAACACCAATTAAAGTTAATTTTCTTACGAATCCTTCAGAAACACCTTTCATCATGTTTGCAACAAGAGCTCGCATAGTTCCAGCCATTGCATTTGCTTGCTGAGACTCGTCAGCTGCTGAAAATGTAATTGCTTGGCCATCGTTATTTAATTTAACGTTAGGTGTAATGAACTGATTTAGTTTTCCCATCGGTCCGCTAATTGAAATATTCAAATCGCTAATTGAAACTTCTACTTTAGGAGGAATCGTTACGGGTGCGTTAGCTATACGTGACATATATTATCTCCTTAAGCCACATAGCAAAGCACTTCGCCGCCAATACCTGCAGCTTTTGCTTTTCTATCTGTCATAACTCCCTTAGATGTCGACACGATTGCAACACCAAGACCATTCATTACTTCTGGAATACTCTCACTTGCCTTGTAAACACGTAAACCTGGTTTACTTACTCTTTCAATTTTTTCAATAACAGGTCTGCCGGCATAATATTTCAATTCAATATTTAATACTGGCTTGCCTTGAACTTCGTGTTCAGCATAATTCTCAATATAGCCTTCATCTTTTAAAACATTTGCGATAGCTTTTTTTAGTTTAGATGCAGGCATGGTGATAGATACTTTATTAGTACCTTGACCATTCCTAATTCTGGTTAGCATATCGGCAACTGGATCGCTCATACTCATATTATTTTTCTCCTATTACCAACTTGCTTTAATCACGCCAGGCACTTCGCCTCGCATCATTAAATCTCTTAATTTACTTCTACCAATCCCGAACTTGCTGTAAACGCCTCTTGGACGACCTGTTAGAGAACAACGATTTCTTAATCTAACTGGACTTGAATTACGGGGTAAACTTTGTAATTTTTGTCTCGCTTCTTGTTTTTGTTCTGAAGATGCGTTGATATCAGAAATAATTTCATTTAAAGCAGCGCGCTTGGCTTTAAATTTCTCAACCATATTGCGTCGTTTTAATTCGCGTTCTGTCATGCACATTTTAGCCATAGTCTAAACCTAGTTTCTAAATGGAAAACTGAACGCAGATAACAATGCTTTTGCTTCTTCGTCAGTTTTTGCTGTCGTTGTAATTGTGATATTCATCCCTCTTAATGCATCGATTTTATCGTATTCAATTTCAGGAAAAATAATCTGCTCTTTAACACCCATGTTGTAATTTCCGCGACCATCAAATGATCTGGCAGAAATACCTCTAAAGTCTCTAATTCTAGGAATAGCGATTGTGACGAGTCGATCTAAGAATTCATACATACGATCTCTTCGAAGAGTAACCTTACAACCTACTGGATAATCATCACGAATCTTAAATGCTGCTACTGATTTTTTAGCTTTTGTAACAATAGCTTTTTGACCAGCAATTTTTTCCATGTCGCCTACAGCGTGCTCCATGATTTTCTTGTCAGCTACTGCTTCACCTACACCCATATTCAAAGTAATTTTTTCAATTCTGGGCACTTGCATTGGTGATGTATAACCAAATTGTTCAGTCATTTTTTTAATGACCTCTGTTTTATAAAATTCTTTTAATCGAGCCATTTCTTTTCCTATGCGTCAACTGC
>JBEEPP010000005.1:0-14426 GCA_041191045.1 Pseudomonadota bacterium | reverse complement strand
AATTTCTTAGCAAGAATCGTTGTGATTGCCGCTGTAAGTGTTGTCTTACCATGGTCAACGTGACCAATTGTGCCGACGTTCACATGGGGTTTGGTACGTTCAAATTTGCCTTTTGCCATAATGTTATATCCTTAATTAATTACATTCTTCAAAATAATCTACTGGTGCCCATGGCGGGAATCGGACCCGCGACCTCTCCCTTACCAAGGGAGTGCTCTACCACTGAGCCACATGGGCGTGTCCAAATTCTCAAAATATCTGGAGCGGGCGACGAGGTTCGAACTCGCGACATTTAGTTTGGAAAACTAATGCTCTACCAGCTGAGCTACACCCGCACACCCATGGATCTAATCTCCACGTCGCCTCAAAAGAGGCTTTTACTCATGGTGGAGGGGGAAGGATTCGAACCTTCGTACTCAGAGAGAACGGATTTACAGTCCGTCGCCTTTAACCACTCGGCCACCCCTCCAAACCGAACCCTAAATTATGTTGGTTTTTTAGACTTTTGTCAAACTAATGAGGGACTTATAGAAAGGGAATAAATACAAAATAAGATGGTGCCGGATGTCGGAATCGAACTGACGACCTTCGCATTACAAGTGCGCTGCTCTACCAACTGAGCTAATCCGGCGTTATCAGGAGGCGCTACTATACCAATTTATTTAAATTTGAACTAGTTTTTTAGCTCTTAACAAGGGTTAATTTTGGTTTATTGGGTGATTTTTTTGTCTCTTTTGAGTCTATTTCTTGATCTTCTTTCACTTCAAAGAACAATCCTTCACCGTTTTCTTTGGCATAAATGCCCTCAACAGCCGAAATAGGCAAATATAAATTCTCAGGCGCACCATTAAACCTTGCTGTAAAGGTAATTGCCTCATCTCCCATTAACAAGTCTTTAATAGATTCAGGGCTTAAGTTAAGAAGAATTTTTCCATCTTTAATAAAAGCTCTGGGTGCTAGGGTATTTTGATCTATTTTTACAAGCAAGTAAGGCGTGTATTGCTCAGCAACACACCATTCATATATCGCCCTTACAAGATAAGGTTTGGTGGAAGCTGATTTTGCCATTGATACTGAATTATTTTCTCATCGCTTTTTCTGAAGGAGTCATTGCATCAGCATAAAGCGGTCTTGAAAATAATTTCTCTGCGTACTTAAGCAATGGCGCTGCTTGATTTGGAAGCTCAATACCGTAATGGCCTAAACGCCATAATAAAGGGGCAATTGCAACATCTAACATTGAAAATTCATCGCTCAATAAATGTTGTTGTTTAGAAAAAATAGGGACAATCAAAAGTAAATTATCGCGTACATGTTTTCTTGCAATCTCTTTAGCTGATTCATCCGTTGATTCTAAAGCTGGGATATGGACAAATAATTGTTTTTCAAAATCACTTAAAAATAAACGTGCTCGCGCTCTCATAACTGGATCGGCTGGCATAAGCTGAGGATGAGGAAAGCGTTCATCAATATATTCATTAATAATATTAGCGTCAGTTAAAACGAGATCTCTTTCCACTAATACTGGAACAGAGTTGTGCGGACTTAATATAGCTAAATCTTCCGGTTTATTTGCTAAGTCAACATCAACAACCTCAAAATCCATCCCCTTTTCAAATAAAACAATTCTGCAGCGATGGCTAAAAGGATCAATCGAACCTGAATATAATTTCATCATAATTATTTAATATCTTTCCAAAATTCTTTCTTGAGATTGATTGTTAAAACTAATAACAATCCGAGGAATAACAAAACATAATACCCTATATGGAGTCTTTTTAGCTTTGATGGCTCTGACATGAATGTAAGGTAATTTACAAGATCCCCTACAAGCGCATCATATTCTTTTACTGAAAGCGTACCTGGTTTAACCAGCTCCAAAGTATGATGCTCTTCATTTAACTTTTGATCACCCTGTAATTTCCATAAAATATGAGGCATTGCTGTTTTATCAAAAACAGTATTATTCCATCCAGTCGGTCTAGATGAGTCGCGATAATATCCTCTTAAGTAACTATAAATCCAGTCCGCACCTCTTGCTCTGACTTCAACGGAAAGGTCAGGTGGATTTGCACCAAACCAATCCTTTGCATCTTTTTTAGTCATTGCAATTTTCATAGGCTCGCCAACTTTTTCTGCTGTGAAAAGTAAATTCTCTTTAATCAAATTATCAGATAAGCCGATATCTTTTAAACGGTTATATCTCATGTAATTTGCGCTATGGCAATTCAAACAATAATTGATAAATGTTTTTGCTCCTCTTTGAAGAGAAGCTTGATCATTTAAATCGATAGGTGCTTTATCTAATATTAAATGCTCATTCGCAAATCCAACGCTTGAATAAACAAAAATAATTATTAAAAATAATTTAGTTAAAATTTTCATTTGTAACTGACCCTTGAAGGAACTGGTTTTGTTTTATCTTTTTTACTGTAATAAGGCATCAGTGCAAAAAATAAGAAATAAGTAATTGTAAAAATTCGTGCAACTACTGTGGCTTTATCAACACCACCAATCAGTGGAATTGCATTAGAGAATTGACCCCAAACGTTAGATGGCACCGTACCTAAGTATCCAAGGACAAAGAAGCTCACAACAAATAATGCAATCCATCGTTTAAACAAATTGCCTTTGTATCGAATCGATTTAACTTTGCTTCTATCTAGCCAAGGTAAAAATGCAAATGCGAGCACAGATAACCCCATAGCGGCAACGCCTGGAAATTGAGAATTCAATACAGGTGGTACAGCTCGAAGAATTGAATAATAAGGAGTGAAATACCAAACAGGTGCAATATGGGCAGGCGTTTTTAGTGGGTCAGCAGGAATAAAATTATTTGCTTCTAAAAAGTAGCCTCCCATTTCTGGTAAGTAAAAAACAATCAGTGCAAATACAATCAGAAATACTGAAACACCGATTAAATCCTTAACTGTGTAATAAGGATGAAACGGAATGCCATCCAGTGGAATATTTGTTTTTTTATCAAGATTCTTTTTAATTTCGATGCCATCGGGATTATTTGAACCAACCTCATGGAGAGCCACAAGATGTAAAAATACCAATCCACAAAGCGCCAAAGGAAGGGCAATCACATGAAATGCAAAGAAACGATTTAATGTTGCATCCGATACTAAATAATCCCCTCTTAACCATTCAGATAAATCTGGGCCTACAAATGGAATTGCTGAAAAAAGATTCACGATAACTTGAGCACCCCAGTATGACATTTGCCCCCAAGGCAATAGGTATCCAAAAAAAGCTTCGCCCATTAAACATAGAAAAATAGCGACACCAAAAAGCCATAGTAACTCTCTAGGATTTTTATAGGATCCATAAATTAAAGCTTTAAACATATGGAGATAAATAACAACAAAGAATAAAGACGCACCCGTAGAGTGCATATATCTTATTAGCCATCCAAATGAAACGTCTCTCATAATGTACTCAACTGATCCAAATGCCAATTCTGCATCTGGCTTATAATGCATAGTCAGCAGAAGGCCTGTAATCAATTGAAGTACTAGAGTTAATAGAGCAAGTGCTCCAAAGAAATACCAAAAATTAAAGTTTTTAGGTGCGTAATATTCTGTTAGATGATTAGTAATTAAAGACGACAATGGAAATCTTTCGTCTATCCATGCCATTAACCCACCTTTAGTTTTTTTTGTTTTGATTTCTGTTTTCATACTTTTAAGTCAGCCTTATCCTTTATTGTCTTCGCCAATCAAGAGAGTGTTTTCATTAATATATTTATGTGGGGGAACTACAAGATTAATTGGGGCTGGAGACCCTTTATATACTCGACCTGCCAAATCAAATTTAGAACCATGGCATGGACAGAAGAATCCACCATTCCAATTTTCACCCATGTCGCCTTGGGTTTGTAATTTAGCAGTCGGTGAACAGCCTAAGTGAGTACAAATACCAACCAAGACAAGTAAATTAGGTTTTAGAGATCTTGTCGCATTCTTGCAATAACTTGGCTGCTGAGAAATTACATCAAGATTGGGATCAGAGAGATTAGAATCGTTTTTTTTCAAACTATCTAACATTGCTTTAGAGCGATTAATAATCCAAACTGGCTGACCTCTCCATTCAGTCGTAATCATAGCTCCTGCTTCAATTTTGCTTACATCAACTTCAACAGGCGCTCCAGCTGCTTTAGCGCGCTCACTTGGCGTCATACTTGATAAAAAAGGAACAGCTATCGCTCCAGCACCAATCGCGCCAGTTACAGTGGTAGCTGCAATTAAAAAACTTCTTTTCTTTTTATCTATTTTATCGTCTTGATGATTTGCCATGATCTTGTGTAAGTATGCTTTTATGAAATTAATATGGTTGAGAGAATTTAACTTTGCGAAAGTTGCCTCATTATACAAAATTTCATTCGAAATCTAAATAGGAGCAGGGCTAAATTACCGCTTATCAAGCCTTTAAGTTAACTCGTTTGGATACAAATAGCCCTAATTCATATAAAAGCCATAATGGAATCGCAAGGCAAAATTGTGAGATCACATCAGGCGGAGTTAAAATAGCGCCAATGACAAATGCAATAACGATCATATAAGACCTTACCTCCTCTAATGTTTTTACTTTTACCCATCCTAAGGTCACCAATATTAGAATAATCACAGGCACCTCGAATGCCAATCCAAACGAAATAAGCAAAGATAAAATGAGATCTAGATAGTTTGAAATATCAATCATCAAGCTCACATTTAAAGGCGTCATCAAAATGAAGAAATTAAATACAATTGGGAAAATTAAATAATAAGCGAAAGACATTCCTACAAAAAATAATATGAAGCCGCTTATGAATGAAAATAAAATTAATTTCTTTTCTTTTTTATAAAGGCCTGGAGAAATAAAACACCAAAATTGATAAAAAACAAAAGGCAGTGAGGCTAAAAAAGAAATAAAAGCTGTAATTTTAATTGGTACTAAAAAAGTTGAAGTGAGGCCCGTGCTCACTAACTTATTGCCATCTGTTAATTTCTCTATGAGTGGCGCTGAAAAAAAACTATAAATATCATTTGCGTAAAAACTTAAACATACAAAAATGATAATAAAACTGATCGCACTTCTAAAAAGAGTGTTTCTTAATTCAATGAGCTGCTGAATAAAAGGCTTGAAGTGGGTCACTAAGATTTAATCGACTTTTTTTTAATTTCACGCTGAATTTTTTGAAGCTCTTTAAACTTTTCTTCTCGCTCTATTTCTTCCTTGAGTTTACCAATATAATTTTGTGCTTTTCCAGTCAGCTTACCTAAAATCTTAGCTACTTTAGGCAGCTTTTCTGGCCCAATCACCATTAGCGCTACAAAAAAGATAACAACTAACTCCGAAAAAGAAACATCAAACATAAAACTTATTTTTTAACGCGAGTTTTTGATACTCCACGACGCGCTGTTTTAACTTTAGATGTATTTTCATTTTTGACTGCATCTTTAAAATTTTTAACAGCCGCTCCTAAATCACTTCCAATATTCCTCAATTTGCTTGTACCAAATATTAAAAAAACTATTAATAAAACTATTAACCAATGTGTGATGCTTGAAAATCCCATATTAACTCCCTCTTAAATTTTTGCTAGTTTTGAACTTCCGCCATAGACATGGAAATGCATATGAAAAACTTCTTGACCACCTTCGGCGCCAGAATTAATCATTGTGCGAAAGCCTTGCAATCCCTGTTCTTTTGCTAATTTGGGCGCCAAAAGAAGCATATTCGATATGATTTCTTTGTCAGCTTCGCTACAAGATATTAAATTTTCAATATGTTTTTTAGGTGTAATTAGAAAATGAACTTTGTCGATCGGGTGAATATCATGAAAAGCAATTAATTCGTCATTCTCAAATATTTTTTTACTAGGTATCGAACCCTCAATAATTTTACAAAAGATGCAGTTCATATTATTTGGCTTTCCAAGCCCGACTTTCTTTTTCTTCAATACCTGAGGTACCTTCTCTTCTTGAAAGCTCATTCAAAATATCTTCTGCACTTAAATTTTTATGCGCCAATAATACTAAAGTATGAAACCATAAATCAGCAACTTCGTGGACAAGCTCATTGTTATCTCCTTGTCGCGCAGCAATGATTGTTTCAAAAGTTTCTTCATTTACTTTTTTTAAAATAGCTTCCAATCCATCGCGATATAAAGAGGCTGTATATGATTTACTAGGATCTTCTTTTTTTCTAGCCTCAAGCGTTTCGGTGAGTTTTTTTAAAATCGCATTCATATTAATTATTTCTTATAAATATCTTTAGGTTCTTTCAAAACCGGATAATCAGCTACCCACATACCTTTATCATCTAACTTTTGATAAAAACAAGTTTCACGACCTGTATGACATGCAATGTTTTCAATTTGCTCAATTTTAAGCAAGATGACATCACCATCGCAATCTAGTCTTATTTCATGGACATTTTGCAGGTGTCCAGATTCCTCGCCTTTTTCCCATATTTTTTTTCTAGATCTTGACCAATAAAAAGCTTTTTTGTTTTTTTGTGTGAGCTCTAATGCTTCTTGATTCATCCATGCAAACATAAGAACTTTATTTGTTCTATAGTCTTGGGCAATTACTGGCACAAGCCCATCTTTATCCCATTTAATGGAATGCATCCAACTCATTGACGAATCTCGATGTGATTAGATTTCATAAACGCTTTTGCTTCATTAATTGTATACTCTCCAAAGTGAAATATGCTTGCCGCTAAGACCGCATCGGCCCCCCCTATTTTTACACCATCTACAAGATGTTGAAGATCACCAACACCTCCGGAAGCAATAATAGGCACATCCACTTTATCAGATATTGCCTTCATCAATTCGAGATCAAAGCCTTTTTTTGTTCCATCTCGATCCATGCTTGTAATGAGTAATTCGCCTGCCCCCAATGAAGCCATTTTTGCTGCCCATTCAACTGCATCTAATCCGGTGGCATTTCTTCCCCCATGAGTAAATACTTGCCAAAAAGACTTATTCTCGTCTACCGATAACTTTGCATCAATTGCAACTACAATGCACTGAGATCCAAACCGAGATGAAGTTTGATAAACAATATCTGGATTAACAATTGCAGATGTATTAATACTGACTTTGTCAGCGCCTGCATTTAGTAAATTTCTTACGTCCTCAGGAGTTCGAACGCCACCGCCTACAGTTAGCGGTATAAAAACTTCTTTAGCAACATCTTCAATGATGTGAAGTATTAAACCTCGATTATCTGAACTTGCAGTGATATCTAAAAAAGCTAATTCATCCGCACCTTGCTCATTATATTTTTTTGCAACTTCTACAGGATCGCCTGCATCTTTTAATTCTAAAAAATTAATTCCTTTAACAACTCTGCCATCAGTCACATCTAGACAAGGGATAATTCTTTTAGCGAGTGACATTTATTTGATAAGCTCATCTGCGAGTGCTTGTGCTGCTTTAAAATCAAGCGTTCCCTCGTATATAGCTCTACCTGTAATTGCTCCACTGACTCCGGAATATGCAATTGAACATAAATTTTTAATATCTTCTAGATTAGTTACTCCGCCGCTAGCAATCACAGGGATAGTGAGTGCCTCAGCTAATTTTTCAGTTGCTTCAATATTCAATCCATTTAACATACCATCACGTCCAATATCTGTATAAATGATAGCTTCAACACCATAACCTTCAAATTTCTTTGCAAGCTCAATCACATTGTGTCCAGTTAATTTGGCCCACCCATCAATAGCTACTTCCCCTTCTTTTGCATCAAGTCCCACAATGATTTGCCCGGGGAATGCATAACAAGCTTCATGAAGAAAACCAGGATTTTTAACCGCGGCTGTTCCTATGATGATGTAGTCCACACCGTTATTAAGATATTTTTCAACGGTATCGAGATTGCGAATACCCCCGCCTAATTGAATTGGAATAGCACCATCCAGCTCTTTAACAATAGCTTTAATTGCAGATTCATTCACTGGTTTACCTGCAAAAGCGCCGTTTAGGTCAACTAGATGCAATCTTCGAGCTCCAAGATCTTTCCATTGCTTCGCAACTTCTCCAGGATTTTCTGAAAAGATTGTTGATTCCTCCATTAAGCCTTGTTTGAGCCTAACGCACTTACCATCTTTCAAATCAATTGCTGGAATGATTAACATAAACTAAAACCTATACTGACCATTGAACAAAGTTTTTGATAAGTTGCAAGCCAGCTGTCGAACTTTTTTCTGGATGAAATTGCACTGCAAAAATATTTTCTTTAGCAATAGCACAACAAAATTTTTGCGCATATGAAGTTTCAGCTGACACAATATTTTTATCATTAGATTCTAAATAATAACTATGAACAAAATAAAATCGATCGTTATTATTAATGTTTTTCCATAAAGGATGATGATTTGTCTGTGATACTTCATTCCATCCCATATGAGGAATTTTTAGCTTATGGCCACTTTCATCTGCTGTATTCTGATTATTAAATCGCTTAATAGTGCCTCCCAGCAATCCCAAACCATCAACATTACCTTCTTCGCTTTTATCAAACAACATTTGCAAACCAATACATATACCTAAAAAAGGTTTTGTTTTTGCTGCCTCAATCACAGAGAATCTTAAATTTCTTTCATCAAGTTCTCTTATGCAGTCAGGCATAGCACCTTGACCAGGAAAAACTACATGATGTGCTTTTTTAATGTCGGTAGGATTGCTTGTAACTTTAATATCGGCTTCGGGTGCGACTTGTTTAAAGGCATTAAATACTGACTTTAAATTTCCCATTCCATAATCAATGATAGCGATCATTATTATTTTGATGAAAAAGGTTTATAGACTGCCTTTGGTTGAGGGGGTTATGCCAGAAATTTTTGGATCAATGTAAACAGCCATTTTAAGGGCTCTTCCAAATGCTTTATAAATTGTTTCTGCTTGATGATGAGCATTATCACCTTTAAGATTATCGATATGCATTGTAATATTTGCATGATTCACGAACCCTTGAAAAAATTCGTGTATTAAATCAACATCAAATTCACCTATAGCAGCCCTTTTAAATTCAACATCAAATTCAAGTCCAGGCCTACCCGATATATCAAGCACAACTCTAGACAATGCCTCATCTAAAGGGATAATAGCTGACCCATACCTGGTAATACCTTTTTTATCTCCGATTGCTTTATTAAAGGCTTGCCCAAGGACAATACCAACATCTTCAACAGTATGATGTGCATCAATATGAAGATCACCTTTTGCTGTAACTTCCAGATCAAACATTCCATGACGAGCAACCTGATCTAACATATGATCTAAAAAACCGATGCCAGTATTAAGTTTTGCACTCCCCTGACCATCAAGATTAATGCTTACTTCAATTTTAGTTTCATTTGTATTTCTTGAAACAGATGCTGATCTTGTCATATTTTTTTACTTAAAGTAGATAAGATATTTTAACTCATTAAAAATGTAATTAACATCAATTATTTCATGTGCTTAGAATAAGTTTTAACGTCTCAAGCAATACATGCATCTCTTCATCCGAACCAATTGTAAATCGAATATAGGAAGAGATTCGTATTGGATTATCAAAGCGCCTCACAACAATTCCGTGATCTCTTAATTTGCTGACGATGATTTTCCCATCAAGAGAGGTGTGTTGAGCAAAAACAAAATTGGCGCCTGAAGGAAGAACTGAAAAATTAAGAGCCTTCAATTTATCAACAAAATTTAATTTTGTTTTAATAACTTTATGGCAGGTATTTTTAAAATAGGAATCATCTTTAAAGGATTCAATACCGGCAATCAATCCTAATCGATCTATTGGATAAGAGTTAAAGCTATCTTTTACTCTAATTAAAGCTTCGATAAGATCTGGGTGGCCTATAGCATAACCAAGTCTTAATCCTGCCAAAGATCTCGATTTAGAAAACGAATGTGTGACCAATAAATTTTTATATTTTTCTGTAAGAGAAATAACGGACTCTGTGCCAAAATCCACATACGCTTCATCTACGATCACTACAGAATCAATATTCTTTTCAAGAAATGCTTCAATCTTTTTCAAGGTGAGTGGTATCCCCGTTGGTGCATTTGGATTTGGAAAAATAACGCCTCCATTAGGAATCAAATAATCATTTAATTCGATTTCAAATGAATCGTTAAGGGGAATAGTTTTAAAATCAATCTCGTAGAGTTTGCAATATACCGGGTAAAAGCTATAAGTAATATCAGGGAATAAAATAGGCGCGTCATGTTTCAAAAGTGCCTGAAATACAATAGCTAAGACTTCATCAGAACCATTTCCCACAAAAACCTGGTTAGCTTTAATATTAAAATAATCTGCAATTGATTTCTTAAGCCCTTCTGAATTTGGATCCGGATAGAGCCTTAAATTGTCATCTGTAAATTCTTGAATGGCTGCAATCACCTTAGGGCTTGGTCCATAAGGATTCTCATTAGTATTTAACTTAATAAGATTATTGAGTTTAGGTTGCTCGCCAGGAATGTATGGCGTCAAGCCATGAACAACCTTGCTCCAGAATTTACTCATTATCTATACGATATTCCGCTGATTTGGCATGGGCTTGAAGTCCTTCGCCATGAGCCAAGACCGAGGCAATTTTTCCAAGCTTACGAGCGCCTTGATTAGATAATTTAATTAGACTTGAGCGCTTTTGAAAATCATAAACACCAAGCGGTGAAGAAAATCTTGCTGTTCTTGACGTTGGCAATACATGATTCGGGCCAGCACAATAATCGCCAACAGCTTCGCATGTATTTCTTCCCATAAAAATGGCGCCTGCATGTTTAATATTGTTAACAAGTGAATCTGGATCATCTACTGAAAGTTCTAAATGTTCAGGTGAAATAAAATTTGAAATCTCGGCTGCTTCTTCTAATGTTTTTACTTTGATCATTGCACCTCTATTTGCCAAAGAAGTCTCAATGATTTTTTTTCTCGGCATGGTTTCAATCAATTTATCAATACTCTCTTGAACTTGATTTAAAAACGATTCACTTGGGCTGATTAAAATTGACTGCGCTAGCTCATCATGCTCAGCCTGAGAAAATAAATCCATTGCAATCCAATCTGGATTCGATTTTTCATCTGCAATAATAAGTATCTCTGAAGGTCCTGCGACCATATCAATACCAACCACACCGAATACTCTTCTTTTGGCTTCTGCAACATAAGCATTGCCAGGGCCTACAATTTTGTCCACTTGAGGTATGGTTTGAGTGCCATAAGCAAGGGCACCAATTGCTTGAGCGCCTCCAATTGCAAATACACGGTCAACTTTAACGAGCGCCGCTGCAGCCAAAACCAATTGATTTCTCTCTCCGTGCGGTGATGGGACTACCATAATAATTTCTTTAACACCTGCCACTTTTGCTGGAATTGCGTTCATTAGCACTGAAGATGGATAAGCTGCTTTTCCTCCAGGAACATATAAACCAACTCGATCTAGTGAAGTTACTTTTTGACCAAGCAAAGTTTGGTCATCTTCGATATAGCTCCATGAGCTCAGTAACTGTTTGTTGTGATAATCAAATACTCTTTTAGCAGCTTCTTCGAGTGCTTCTCTTGAAGCTTGAGGAAGGCTTTTTAAAGCCAAATTTAATTCTTCATTTGAAATTTCAAATTCTTCTATACGAGAAAAATCTACGTGATCAAATTTTTTTGTATATTCAATTACGGCTTGATCGCCTCTTTTTTTCACGTCACTCAAAATTTCTGCGACTGTTTTTTCAATCTGAGTATTTTCTTCAGCCTCAAAGAAAATGAGCTGACTTAACTGATCTTTAAAATTTGAATCTTGAGTATTTAATTTTTTAATTTGAATCATAAGTATGATTAAGCTTTACATGCTTTTTCAAATTGACTAAGAATGGGCTGCAAGAGTTCTCTCTTTAATTTTAAAGATGCCTGATTGATAATTAATCGCGAACTGATATCGGAAATGTCTTCAACTGCAACAAGGTTATTGGCTTTTAAAGTTTTACCTGTGCTCACTAAATCGACGATCACATCTGCTAGACCCACAAGTGGCGCCAATTCCATAGAGCCATAGAGCTTAATTAAATCAATATGCATACCTTTTTTTGCGAAGTGTTCTTTAGCTACTTTTACATATTTTGTCGCTACCTTTAAGCGAACACCTTTTTGAATAGCGCCTACATAATCAAAATCTTCTTTGGCTGCTACCATCATTTTGCAACGGCCAATATTAAGATCAATCGGCTGGTACAGCCCCTCTCCCATATATTCATCGAGAATGTCTTTACCTGTAATACCAATATCAGCTGCGCCATATTCAACATAAGTTGGCACATCTGTAGCTCTCACAATAATAAGTTTTATATCTTTGTGATTGGTATCTAAAATAAGTTTTCTTGAAGTTTCAGGATCTTCGTTACAAGTAATACCTACACCCTCTAAAAGAGGGATGGTTTGTTCAAATATTCTTCCTTTAGATAATGCGATTGTAATTTTCATCTTAATGAATCCGTTTAATATTGGCGCCTAGTTGATTGAGTTTATCTTCTAATTTTTCGTATCCGCGATCAAGATGATAAATACGCTCAATCGTAGTTTGTCCTCTAGCTGCTAAACTTGCAATAACCAAACTTGCAGAAGCTCTAAGATCTGTTGCCATTACAGATGCTCCTTCCAAATATTCTTTGCCTCTAATAATTGCTGTATTTCCTCTTACGTCTATTTGCGCCCCCATGCGAATGAGCTCTTGCACATGCATAAAACGATTTTCAAAGATCGTTTCGGTAACTTCTGATACGCCTTCTGCAATGGTATTTAACGCCATCATTTGTGCTTGCATATCTGTTGGAAAAGCAGGATAAGGTGCGGTTCTTATGCTTACCGCTTTCAATTTTCCATCGCTTTTAATATGAATTGAATTTTCATGCGATTCAATTTTAACGCCAGTTTCAATCAATTTTTGTGTAATTGCATCTAAACATTTGAGCTGTACATTTTTTAAAAGTACATCGCCACCTGTCATCGCAACAGCAGCCAAGTATGTCCCTGCTTCAATTCTATCAAAGATCACGTCATGACTTGCTTTATGCAGCGAATCCACCCCTTCAATTGTAATCACATCAGTTCCTAAGCCTTGTATCTTGGCGCCCATTTTATTTAAGCATTCCCCAAGATCTAAAACTTCAGGTTCTTTGGCAGCATTTTCCAAAATGGTAATTCCATTAGCTAATGAAGCCGCCATCATTAAATTCTCAGTTCCTGTGACTGTAACAATATCCATATAAAATTTACAACCTTGTAACTTGGATTTCGGTAAGTGTTTCGTCGAAGCTTCAATATAACCATTATGAATATCTATTTTTGCACCCATCGCTTGCAGCCCTTTGATATGAATATCGACAGGTCTTGATCCAATAGCACAGCCTCCCGGTAATGAAACTCGGGCCTCACCAAATCTCGCAAGTAAGGGGCCTAATACAAGAATAGAAGCGCGCATTGTTTTTACGCGTTCATAAGGCGCATTTTTATTGATAATTTCTTTTGCAGTTAATTCAATGGAGTCATCTTTGAACTCAATATCTACGCCCATATACTTTAATAAAGATTTGGTTGTATTTACATCTTGAAGTTGAGGCACATGAGTTAATGACAATGTGTCTTCAGTAAGAAGGGAGGCAATAAGTATAGGTAAGGCTGCATTTTTAGCACCTGATATTTCAAGTTCGCCTTGAAGAGGCGATTGTCCTTGAATAACTAATTTATCCAAGTTATGAATTAGCCTTTAATATCTTTACTAGCTCTCCAGTCTCATACATCTCTTTCATGATATCCGCACCACCGATAAATTCTCCGCGAATATAAAGCTGAGGGATGGTAGGCCAATTTGCAAACACTTTGATGCCTTCTCTTATTTCTGGATCTTGAAGTACATCGATTGCATGAAAATCTGTATCACATGCATCTAAAATTTTAGTTGCTAAACTTGAAAAACCGCACTGAGGAAATTTAGGACTTCCCTTCATGTACAAAACTACATTGTGTTCATTAATCGTTTTTTGAATCTTCTCTTGCGCACTCATGCCTTACTCCTCAATATTACGTTTTTAATTGATTCCATTCATTTGGTGTATAAGTCTTCATAGATAGAGCATGAATTTCACTTTTCATTTTATCGCCTAAAGCATTAAATACCATTTGATGTTGTTTAACCCGATTTAATCCTTCAAATAAACCACTTACAATCGTACCTTCAAAATGGGCGCCATCCTCACCTAAAATTTCTATAAACTCACATTCAAGTTTTTCGAGAATTGATTGCCTAATATCGTTAGCCGTCATCTTTTAGCTTCTTAATTTATAGCCGGATTTTAGCATCCCTAAGGTAATGGAAGCCAACACAATGAAAAAGAAGGTTACGATTGAAAGGCTTAATAATGGAGCTACATCAGATTGCCC
>JBEEPP010000004.1:0-15112 GCA_041191045.1 Pseudomonadota bacterium | reverse complement strand
GCTTCGGTAAAATACACTTCAACGATACCACCTAAACTATCTCTGCAGTCCAGTGTATATCCTTGTGTAAGTGCGCATGCCATTTTATAATGTATTTATATTGTAAGTGAAAATAGGGAGGTTTTTAACGCCTCCCTTTTTTTATATTAAGCTAAAACAAACTTCACGATCTCGTCAGGGAAGGCGATATTAACACCCATCTTGAACTCAGATACAAAGCGAACTTGGTCGGCTTCTTTTGCATAGAACATCTCGAAACGCTCTTCTTCGTTCAAAAGATCAGTTCCCAAGAACAAGTTGCTCAATCTCATTGCGTAAGCTTTGTTTGTTCCGTTCAAACCTGCAACCGCTACAACTTTAATCAAAGTACCTGGCAAAATAAATTCGCTGTCTCCTTTAACGTCAACGCTGTAATGGAATTGGTTAGAATTTTTCAAAGCAACTGTGTATGTTCTGAACAAATCTTGACCGCAGAAAATTGTCATGTCATCAGCTGCAACAACCTTTGCAGGAATTGCCTGATAAATACCATCAAAAATTGAAATTACGTTAGCTGCTGTAATGCTTGACAATGGAGCACCAGAAATGTAAGTTGAAGCGTTAGCAGCAACTACTCCAGATGCAGCATTTATAAGTTTAACAAGCCCGTCAAATTTATTGAGGTTAACATTAACTGAATCTGTATCACCTTGCCACAATGAAGTTTCAAGTTGAGCTGCGATAGTTTTTGCTTTCTTTTGTGAATACTCTTGCTCGAAAGGAATGCTGTCATACATTGAACCTGTTGGCAAAGCCTTTTGCAAGTACTTAGCTTCGAGGTCTTTTGGACAAAGAGCTTCGTTTACTTTAATCTTACCAACGGTTACAGTTCTCTGAGTGAATGAAGTTGAACCAGAAGCATTAAAACCGCATGTTCCACCGCTTTGAAAAATCGCGTCAGTTTCCATGATGTTAATTGTTTCTGAACTCTTTACACCCACCATTACGTTACCTGCGCTCTTAATCAATTGCGCAGTTTTTGCACCAAGTACTGAAGAGGTAACCAGCTCAGCTGCGTTTTGCTCTACATAGTTTGTAAGTGCTGATACATTAAATCCCATTTTGTATTATTTTTTATTGTTTAAAATTGCGTTTCTATATCTTGAAAGTCTTTCCTCACGAATGTCATTCGTAGTTATAAAAGACTGAAAAGAGTTTGGTTTTTCTATCGGATCAGCTGAAGGCTGCGTTGTAATTGCTTCGAACAATGACGCTACTTCATTAAATCCTTTTTTCATTTGATCGTTCAATTCTTGAATCTTAGCTTCGAGTTGACTTTTTTCATCTCTGAGTTTAGCGATTTCAGAATTAAGTTGATCTTGCATTTCTTGCATTTTCTTGTCCTCTTCTTTTTTCATTTCCTCTTCAGGCAAAGCCTCTTCAGCGGGTGATGAAATTTCAACAATAATTCCGTTTTCATCCACTTTAATTGAGCTTCCGTCAGCCAATTTATGCTCACCAACAGGTGCAGCTGATCCGTCTTCGAGTTTAACCTCTCCGCCAATTTCAAGTGCTGAAATCATTACTTTTGTTCCGTCTTCCAATGAATATTCTTTCATTTCCACCTTAGTTTCAATTGGTTTTTCCATTTCAACAGGTGCAACATTGTCTTCGAACAATGCACGAATTTTTGATATTGCCTCTTGTGCGTTCATGCTTTTTATTTTAAATAGTGAATTAAATTATATGTTATCATTTAACTTCAGACAAAATTTTCTTTATCTGATTCATTAAATCGCTTGCCTGAGCAACTTGCTTCGGTTTATTTATAAAGATACCTTCAACGCTGAATCCTTTTATTTCTCCATTTTTGACCTTTTGCCATGCCTCTTCATTGTCCACGATCATTGAACCGAACCATGATCCCATCGGAGCGTCTTCAAAACCTCGCATTGGCATTATTCCCCTTTCCTGATCAGTTATGAAACTTTCAAATAATGTAACGTCCTCGAATATATGATTAGAGTGCATTAAATTAACATTATTTTGAAATCCCTTTTTGAAAAACTTTTTAGCAATTTTAAGAATAGTATTCGGAGTAAACTCAACAAAGTAATCGCCAAAATGCTCGTCGCTGCGAAAAATAGGAGTGTTAGATAGCATGATAGGACCAGAAATAATCCGACGTTCTTCATTTGTAATCTCAAATTTTTGACGCTCATTGAAAGCATTCCAGTTTTTTTGAATTGCGGGTCTATCTACGAGAGAAATAAAATCAACTTGCGCGTCATCTTCTAAATCTTCGCTTATATCCAACAAAAATATAGGTAAATTCTTTTCCATACTTATAAATAGTTAATTTTTATTTAATTATCGTTTATTCAAATCTTGCGTTTTCCTGAATCACTCGAACTCTTTCCTGAGTATCTGAAATATCTCTTTCACTTACATATACTTTGATTGGTTGCGGTGATCCACCACCGCTTGTATCTTGACGCGTAGGATTACCTCTGTCTGGCTCTGTGCTTGGTGCGCCACCACCGCCTGTACTTGGTAAAGCTCCGCCCCCGCCACCGCCAACTGAAGGCATTGATACGTCATTCATTGCCCCACCTATTGATCCGTCTTCACTTAATCCTGCCTGCGTTCCTGCTGCGTTAATTTGCTTTATACTATCAACTGCACTCTTTACAATAACGGCAGCCTGAGCGACTCCACTTGCAACGATTAAAGCTGACCACGGCAAACCTAATGTTAAAGGTGAAGCAGCTACGGACTTTGTTAATGCGATACCTGTATTTGCTGCAACCTGAGCCAATGCTGCACCACGCTCAATCAAAAGACCTGCAATGGCTAACTTTTTATTCTTTCCTGCCAACGTTTGAATATCCTTTCCAAACTGCTCGATTGAACCTAACCTGTCTTTTAATATTTTTAATCTTGCTTCCTTTTCAGCTCTTTCTATTTGTATGTTATTAGCGCTATGCTCTTTGTTAATTTTCTCAATCTCTTTCGCGTTATCACCTGCGTCTAAAAGCTTCTGTTTATACGCATTCTCTTCGATCTCTTTTGTTATTTTCCAGAACTCGCGACTATCTTCGGATAAAGTTTTTTGCTGCGCCTGTAAAACTTCAAGTTCATTTTGTAATCCCTTTTTAGTTTCATCATTTTTAGCCTTTTGAATATCTTGCTCGGCAGCGACAATTAAATCTTTTTTAATCTTTGCTTTTTCCTCTTCAGATAGCTTTATAAATTCTTTGTCCGCTTCTAACTCTTCAATATCTCTTTTTAATTGCTCTTTTCTCTCTTCAATAGCTTGCTCAGTATCGTTTTTAATTGCAGCAATTTTGATGTCCGAAATCTTATTTCTGAACTCCTTTTCTGTTTTCTCTTCCTCTTCATTTTTCTTTTTCTGCTCTTCAGCTGCCTTTTTATCAACTTCAGCTTTTTGTGCCACGAGCGCATCGTCAACGGCTTTCCTTAATTCAACTTTTTTATCTTCGCTAATCTTTAAAGAATCGATTTCTTTTTTCTTTGCTTCTGCGTCAATTTCAAGTTTCTTTTTAGCTTTATCTGTTTCACTTTCAATCTCTGCTAACGCTTTGTCATTCTGAAGTTCAAGTAAAAGTTTATTTCCTGTTTCAGTATCTTTTGCGATTTCCTCTTGATGCTTTTTATTTGCTTCAGCTGCTTTCTCTCTTGCTTTCTGGTCCTTTTCCTCTTTTTCTTTTCTCGCCTTAGCGTCATCGTCAGCGACTTTTTTATTATACTCAGCGCTTATAACTTCTTGTTGAGTTTTTAAATCTCTGAATTTCTTTGCCTCTTCGTCTGTTAATTCACCCTTAACTTTTAATGATTCGCGTAAAACATTAAGCTCATTTTCAGTCTGTTGTAGTTTTAAATCGTGTATTTCTTTTTCTTTACCACCCTGAGCTTCGAGAATTTTTATTCTATTTGCAATATCTTCGTTGCCTCTTGCAGTTGACTTTGCAATAGCGTCAAGATTTCTTTGTGCCTCGCTTGTAATTCCAACAAAGTCAGTAAACTTTTCGATCAAGTTTCCAACTCCTGTTGCCAACGCTCCTAATGGACTGCTTTTTATCCACTTACTAATTGCGTCAAAATTAGCAATAACTTCACCTAATACTAAAACGAGCGCTCCAATACCTGTTGCAACGATAGCGCCTTTTAATACTTTAAAACCTGTACTTGTAGTTTCAACAGATATTCCAAAAGCTTTTGTAACTGCAGCTGCTGTTTGAGTTGCTGCATTGTTTAGCTTCATGAAAGTTGTATTTGCTTGTATTCTTTTACTTAATACATCAAATGCGTCAATGCTTTCACCTATTGCGTTCAATCCCTGAGTCAATGCCATTGCTGCGTTAACTCTTAATAAAGCCTGTTCAACTTTTTTATTCTCTGATCCAAACAAAGCCATTGCTCCTTGCACAGCCGAAAATCCACCTGCAACTCCTGATAAAGCAGATGCTACTGCTTTAAATTTTGCATCTGGGTTAAAAGCATCCGTTAATAATTTTGCGTCTCCTATTCTATCTTTTAATTCGGCTGCACGTTTAGCTGCTTCAGTTGCCTGCTTACTACCTGAACCGAATTTATCACTCATGATAGCGACGTTCGCTGTCGCCTCTTTTAGCTGCGCTCTTAAACTTTTTACGCTTTCATCTGTCTTTTTAGTCGATTGATCTAACTCGGTCATCGCATCGACCGCAGACTGCGCATCTGTCGTGACCTTTATACCAATTATTTCGTCTGCCATTATTGAGTATTTATGACTTTAAGTAAATTAACTTCCGTAGTTGAGTAATTCAAAGGGTTATAATTGCTGATTTTATTTAATCTAAATAATACGCCATTTATCCAGATATATTTGCTAAAATCCAAGTTATAAATATCGAGAGTCGATAAATAAACTCTGCATGTAAGCAATTTACTTTCCATGTCTGTGATCTCTAAAATATATGGTTTATGATATGTATTAAATAAGTTATTAGTTGGGTAAGTCGAAGCAGGGAATTGTAATTCCTTAGGCGCTCCGAAATTTATATCTATCGTTGGGTTACTTGGGTTATCTAAGTGCCCTGCGTAACCATAGCTTGTAATTGTTGCAAGTGTACCACCGCCATCTTGTTGTATTTTCCATTGAGAAACATCAGTTATTTTTTTAGCCATCAAAATTCTTATAACGGAGTCCATCGGGTCTTCATTTGTATTCGAATTTGATAACTTATAGATTGAAGTGTGGTATTTATCCTGTCCAGAATGTAAAACCAAAACTGAAGCTGCAAATATTATTTGAGTTGTAGCAGTATCTTTAACAAAATCAAATTCAGAATCATATATATTGTCACCATAACCTTGTCCGTATTTTTTAAAATAGTTTTCGTTATAGTAATCTGTATCCTGCGCATATCTATAAGCATAATAACGTGCGTTTAATTGCGACATCGGTTTAATCGACATCGGATTATTCATGTCTATTTTTTGCGACCAATCCAAAGCGCCAACGCTTGAATCAGAATAAAAATCTATATAAGGCTTAATATTTATTTGATTCTCGTTTAATGTATCTTGATAAACATAAAGATTAAACATTTTGCAAATTGAGAAAAAGAAATCCTTTTGGAATATTCCTTTTGGTAAATTCGCATTCATTGAAACCGTACCATTATAAGCAACGCTCGTAAGCTGCGCTGATAATTGCTGAAAAGTAAACGTAGCGTTTGTAATTGTAACCACGTAAGTGTTCGCAGTATTCGGAACGCTTATTTCTATTTTTACAACATTATTTAAAGCGATGTCGCCTGTATAATCAATGTTAAATGTAAAAGGATTGTTCGCTGAAAATGTATTCTGAGTAAGCGTTTGAACCGCTGTTCCATTAATGAACAATTTTGCAATAATAGAGTTAGCAGAGTCAGTTTGGTAAGTTCCTGTAATGGTTGCCGTTGCTCTTATCGTTTTTGTTCCGTCTGTATAAGTAAATTGACTTTTCCCTACATTCTCAGTAAAATTCAATAATGTAGTTGAATCAAAAGCCAAATCGACTGCCCTTGCTGTTGGAGTATTCGAGTTTAAAATAGTTTTATTTGCGGCAATTGTAGCAAGTATAAATCTATCGTTAGTTCCCTGTATTCCCTGTGAGTTATTAGGTATGATTAATTTTTCAAAAAATGCACTATCAATAAAATCGCTGTTATAAGTATATGAAGTGCCTTCGAATATTTTTTCAATATATTCTTTAACGTATAATGCAGGGCGAAAAGTTGAAACATGAAAGTCATCTTTACCCGTTGAAACATCGCCATAATCAATTAGAGGATAATAATAACCATTTCCTGTTATTGAGTTCCAACTATTTTGAATGTTTGTAACGTTCCATGTATGATTATGTTCGCTAAAATCTAAGTCCTCTAATCTTTTGTTTCCTAATTCGCTAACAAATCCATTCAGCTCACCGAATACTGCGCACTGATATGTTCCTGTTCCATTTTGAACGATAATTTCCAGAATCTTTATAACTCCTTTAAATACCTGTATTTTATCGACATAAATTTCGCACTTTGCAACCTGAGAAGGCGTAAAGTTTGTATTTACGTTTGCAATGTCCATGTTATGATCATGCGCCATTCCAATTTCAAAAGCATATCCAAAAATCCTGTTATTGATTGCAGTTTGAGGAATCGAAATAGTCAAAGAGAATGAAGTATTTTTAGCACCAAAATCAACAACGTCATCAATCGTATAAGTAAAACTCGCTCCGACGTCCTCGAAAAGTTCAATCAAATTATTTTCAACGTATATCTCAGTTCTGGTCATTATCTAAATTGGCTGTTTATATATTTACCGACTTCAACATCGATATTGAAATTAAATAATTTATCAGCATTTTTATATCTGTAATCGTAAGTGTTTGAATTTATTGTTACAGGAAAATATGCTCCCTGTACTTCCATGTAAACAATTGGTGAAGCAACTAATTGAGCAAGCCACGCAAAATCCATTTCATTAACCCAATCGCTCGTCAAAGTATAAGAATCCCTGTGCTGTATAGCAAAGTTGAACGTAGTTTCATTATACTTATTGTAACTATCAATATTTACCATTTCAGAACCCGACAATTTATAAGGATTCTTTTTATAACTTGATCTTTGAAAATCGCTTCGCCTTCTATTTACTAAACGGAATGACATTGTATCATATCCACCGAGTCTATTTAAGAAATGCAAATTATATTGTCTGTATTTTGGATTGCATACATGACGAAAATTTAAAACTCTTGTTGTAGCTGATCCCAAAGTGATATAAACTTTATATCCGTAAGTATTCTCGGTAATTAGCGTTTGCCCTGCCCACTCATTGATTGCAGCTGCCTGAAAATTGAACAAATTATATTGTCCAGACATAGTAATATTTCCACTTACCGTTGTACCAACTACGTTGCTTTCATCATAGGTTTGAACCCACAATTTATATGCTCCGCCTGTAATCTTTAAAAAAGTAATGTAAAAAATATCACCATACTCGATTGTGATTTCTGAATTATCTCGATCTGATAGCCAATCGTCTGTATAATTTTCAATAAGTAAGTTATCGTAATAGTTACTCAGCACTAAAGGTATATCGCCATTCTCAGTAAATATATCACCGAATAATGGTGGATAATAATTGTAAGCAGAATAACTTCCGCTTGCAAGATTCGGAGTAACCGCACCGCTTACCTCTTCACCTATTCTTATTTGATAATCAACTTTTATTTTATCATTTGATGCAACTAATACTGAGTTTCCAGACGGCTCAAAATAATTAGTCATGTAACTTCTAACCATTGGAGCTGCATTGAAAACCCCGTAACTTCCCTCTGCCGACGGAGCAGGAAAAACCTTGCTTCTCGTAACCTGAGCGTTGTTTATATAAACATCGTACACAAATTTAAAATTAGTTGTACCTGAGTTATTAGATGAAGCTACGAACCAAAGGTCATCGTGCATTGAGGGATAAGTTGCGGGTGTACTATTAATTGTTATAGCCATTATTCTCGAGTTTATTTCCTATCTGTCTAATTTGTATTTGAACGTCCTTACCTAAGGCAACTGCCATAGTATCGAAAAATCCTTTATCAAAAACTTTTTTAATTGCATTATCAAAATATAAAGTTGATCTCAAACCATCTCTTTTGATTGCAGCTGACGTTGCGTAAGCTAAGGTCTTTAAATTGTCAGCTTTATTTACGATATTTTTTAATCTTTTACTTTTTCTTTGCGTTGCGCTTAATTTCTTTGTCTGCGTTTCATTCATTGCAGCTCCCTTTCCTGTACGAAACCACTTCAAAATTGAAGTCGCCATTTTTTTATTAACGTAAGGCGTCTCGAATTTATACGGAGTATCTGAAATTATTTTCTTTGCTTTTACAGGATTCGCTGCATATCCTTTCACCCCTTTGTTTACATATTTATAATAAATCGCGGCAGGATTGTTTTTATTATATCCCAATAATAGCTCGTAATCGTTTCCGAATTTATTTATAACTGGAACGGCTAACTCTCCTATCTTTCCTGTTGCAATTGCACCGCTCTTTTCAAGCTGCTTTTGTACCTCTTCATTGAAAAGCTTTCCGTATCTCGCCAAAATACCTTCTACGACAGGCAGCTCGCCATTTTGAACAATATCGTACTTTTCCCCTATCTGATTAAGGAATCCAGACGCTAAAAGTTCGGCTTGTTTTTTCTGCTCGCTCATATTAATAAATAGCTAAACAGGCTCAAAATACCAACAAAAACCCTCCTAAGAATAAGAGGGTCAAACACCATGAAAATCTAACGCTTGCTATTTAATTTCCTTGCATTCTCAGCATCGAAGTTATTTTTGGCTTTTATATAACTGAGAGAATTTAGGAACTCTATTGTGCTCATTTCAAATACTGACTTAAAAGAGATATTTTCGAACTCGGCAACAAGTTTGGCACTATAGTGCCATCCATAGACTCGCATAAAGTTGTTACCACCTGCGTTGCCTGATCCTTCGTCAGATTCGCTGTCATCAGCTGTTCGACCATATAATCCCGAGAAACTTCGATCCAATTTCTGTAAAGATGATAAAAAAAAACCATGTGATAATATATAGGCAAGAACTTCGCCATTGCAAGGTCATTCGCATACTCTTCGTGCTTACTTGCATCATATTTATCGTCTTTCCACCCGAGTAAAGTTTTTTTCTGAGGCATGACCATCGATGCGCTAATTTTGTGCATATTTGCCACGTGATCCTGACTAAATACTTTGCTTTCAATATATCTTGCACAAGGCATACTTTTAATATCATAAATAAAACGATACCTTTTGCCATTTACTTGAACGTGCTTTTCCGCAGGTATTTTAGGAATGTCAGTTTCAATAAATTTAATTTCCTGCCTGAGCTTTTTTAATTGATCAATCGAAAGGCTGTCAACTTGATGCTCTGTCATTCCTTTCAGAATAATGATTTTTTTAATATCTGATTCCAACTCCGATAAACTCGGGTCTGGCTTACTGATTAAAGGAATCAGTTGTTGATATTGCCATAAAGTTAAATCATGCCAAGTCACAGAATTTTATTTTTAATTATCTCTTCAATTTTTAAATATATCGCTATCGCTACAATTGGAAAACAGATTATAACGCTAATTGGAAACCAAATCCTATATAACAGGAGTTTGATCTTTGATTTCAAACGATACGATTTTGCCCATCGCTGAAAATAATTTCGTGATGACTGAAAGGCGTGGCGCTGTTCCATTTTCGATTCGGTTAATAGAAACATAACTGATTCCTGATTTCTCCGCTAATTGTTTCTGGGTTAATTTAGATTTTTGTCTTTCTGTTCTTAATAGTTCTCCGATCATATTTCTATTTGTTTAATTACTTCCTTTGTCGCCTGTCGATTTTCAGAAATTGCGGTAAATTTTAATTCCGCCTCTTCTAAATTTGTTGTTGTAGTTCCGCTTTGGTATTCTCCGTCTTTTGTGATGTAATACCAAGTTTTTCCGTGAATGTCGATTTCTTTAATTAATTCAATTTTCATAATATAGGTTTTTGTAAATTTATAAATTTATTTTAATACTGCAAAAACTTTTTTAATCCGTCAGCGCTTTTTTTTATTGCCTCTGCTCTTTCATTTAGGCTCTTTATCTGGTCTTCGATTTCTTTTCTGTCATAGCTGCAATAATAGCCGTTCGAAGTTGCGATTATTGGCAATATTCCCTCACTCCTGATAAAGTTCGTTATTTTCCTAAGCCTTACGCCTGTCATCTTGCATCCGAAGTCGAATTTCTCGTTAAGCTTTTCACATATTTCATCGGACTTTATTGGATTCTCTTTTGTCTTAGTTTCTAAGCCTCGAATAATTATTTTAACAAATTGCTTTTCCTCTTCGCTTAGTGGGCAAGTTTCTGTTTCAAAATTTGTAATCATAAACAATATTTATCCTGAAGTAATCCGATTAAAAATCCTGCGATAATTAAAACCAAAATTAAATTTAATGTTTCTTTTTTCATTTTATACTATTTTATAATTTTCATTTATAATTTCAAATTCATAGTCATCAAATTGCATTAATTCTTTTTGATTAGTTGTTATTCCATTATGCGTAACATCATATTCACAGATGAAAAAATAAAGTAATTCATCCTTAATTGATAAGATATTGATTAATGTAACTATATCATAATCAATAGCGTTTTCTTTTACTTTGATAAATTTTACAGGAGTCATTTTTTTTATATTTTATTTGTTTACAAGAAAATTAAAAGGGGAATTTCTCCCCTTATTTTACTTTAAATGGATTGTTGAAGTTACCGATTGAGATTGATACATAAAAGTCAGGCTGCGTTCCGTAATCGCCTGTTTCCCTGTACGTTACGCCTCTGGAAGCGATTTCATTAATCTTTAATAGGTCTTCCCTTGTCTGTCCGCTGTAATGCTGAGCGATATAAAATTCATTCACTTGCTCGTATCTTTCCTGAGTCATCTGATAAGGCGCTTCGAGAATGCTGATAAACACTCCATACCAGTTGTCCTTTCTAATGCTGAACTTATATCCTTTAAAGGTAGCTTTCAGCTCGTTTCTGATTTCTGAGATTCTTTCTTTGTTTGTCATAATTGTAGGTTTTTTATTATGAAGTAAAGTTATTGATATATTCTGAAATAAAAAAATATTTTTATACTTTTTTTTAAAAGGGGGATTTCCCCCCCTCTTTATTTCTTTGTGGCTAATATGAAACTTCCGCAAGAGTTATAAATATAATATCCGCTGAATTGCTCGTCTTCATAAGCCTTAAAATAATCGCGTGAATGCCCTACGAACCAAGCGCCTGAAATTCCGAAAGTATATTTTTCGTTTTTACTTTCTGGCTGAGCTATTGAAAATCTGTCATTGATTGATCTAATTCCGTCAATCATTCCGTCGAATTTAGATTCGAGCTGAATATAAACTTTACCTGAATTTTTCTTAATGAAGCTTTTAATTGTTGCTTTTGTGATTTTTTTCATAATTGTAGGTTTTAAAAGGCGATTGCTCCCCTTGTTTTAAAATAGGGAGCAAATTTCATTTTTTGTTTCTATGCCTTGAAACTTTGTAATCATTTCTAATTCAAAAGAAAGCATATTATATTGTTTGTCAGTTATTTGCTCATCTCTTAAAGCTTTCATCATATTATAAGCTACTTTAAAAGCATCGGCAGTATTTTCAATATCTGCAATTTGTAAAAGTAATTCTCTTGACATTTTCATAATAGATTTTTTTTGTTTGTGATGTAAAGATAATGATATATTTCAAATCACAACATTTTTTTATACTTTTTTTTATATTTTTTTCTGGGAATGGTCAAAATGCTGAAAATCAGCTATTTAGGAAAAAGAATATTTTCCCGATCCTGCCTTAAAGCTCAAATTATTGTAGGCTAAAGCTAAAGCCATTACTGCGTCATCATGAAATCCCGAAGGCGCTGAATATTTTACGCCTGTTGCGGTATATTGATACTCGAATACTTCTAATTCATTAACGATCGTACCAAGAGGAAAGCCGATCCGCTGCGTCTGGATCGCTGTTTGTAAGCCTGTCATTAATTGCTGCTTAGATACTTGCGTAAATTTTAAGCCTTGTATATTCATGCCCTCTCTTTGCAGGTCTTCATATATCGGGTCGCCAACGCCTGTGGAATCGATTAATACAGGCTTTTTTTCGAGGTTTAATATTTCCTGCTTAGTGGAGTGCCAATCTTTTTGAAAGCGCTTAAAATAGGCTGTATTTCCCTCAGAATCGAGTCCAATGATTACCGTCCAGTCATACGACTTAGCGATGTCGATTCCATAAACGGCAACAGGATTCTGGCTCAGGGGTTTTATGCAGCGATTAATAAAATCAATCCCGAAAGGATTCGAGGCGTTCTCCATTGGATTCGCCAAATATTCCTGCTCAAATACTGCGTGCGGTAACTGCCTTTTAGCGTCTTCGATTTCAAGCGGGTCAATATAAGGGTTATCGTAAGTTGTATATTTAAAAGACTTCCAGTCCTTCTCTCCTGCTTCGCCTTTCAGGAATAAGCTGTAAAAAAAATTCTTGCCTCTGGGAGTCGAAAGAAAAACTGCCCATCCTTTATAATCCGTAAGAGTTGGTCTAATTGAATTTAACCAACCGCTTTCCAGATTCGGAATAAATGAAGCCTCATCAATTATAACTCCGTGAAATGGACGACCTCTTAAATTATCAAGGCGCTCTCCTGTAAAGAACTCAACTGATCCATTGTTCGGGAATTGTATTTTAAGGTCTGATTGATTACAGGGAAAAGGTAAAGCCTTTGAAAGTCTGGAAAAAAAAGTTTTTGCTAATTTATACGTGGGCGTTATGTAAGCTACCTGTTGCCCGAATGCAGCCGTCTTAATTAATTTGATCTGGCTTAATTCAGATTTCCCGAATCGACGTCCGCACATTAATACGATAAAGCGCGAATCGCATTCGAGAATATTTTTCTGGTTAATATGTGGAGCGCTAAATTCAAATCTCATAAAATTGACTTGCCTTCAACAAAGACAATTTCTACTTTATTGTCCATGTTTACGTCCATCTGTTCTTTTGGCTTACCATACACTCGCGTTAGTAACGTTTCAAGTGAGTAAAGACTCCCTTTTTGCAGACTCTTTCTCATTGCATTTGCTATCGTCTTTTCAAGTATCGTTGCATCTGGATTATTCCAAACCGCTGCCAATTCATCGAGGTTCATTGACATCATTGTTTGAATTGTATCATTGATCTCAGAAAGTTTATAACCCTGCTCTTTGAGTAAGCTCACGTACTTTCTCGGTCTGCCATTCCTGTTTATTCTTTCTGGGTGGGTATCAAATCCATCACCCCTTTTTAAATTGTCTAATTTATTTGCCATCGGTAGTACTTCGGTTGTTGAGCGAATAGGTCGGAATCGAACCGCCTTCTGTTTTCTGGAATGAAAACCGCTTTACCATTAAGCTATATTCGCCTATCTTTTAAACTTATTTTTTCTCCTTTATACATTCCTGCACCGACCTCATCTATTTTGCTAAATGGAATTGAGGGCACAGCTAATTTACAACTTTTATCAATAAGGTAAATATATCTAAATTGATAACCTTCGAGCTTTTTCCAACCTTCATGTTCTGTATTAAGATAATTTAACCAATTACCATACTTTGACATTCTTTCTCTGCTGCTCTTTATCGTCATTGAATGAATTTTATCGCCATTCGGTAACAGGAATAAATCGCTGTTCTTTTTTATCATAGTTAAATGAAATCCACTCGCCCTGTATATTGTGCCGTCTCCACAATCGCATCCGTCAGCATACGAAAGAATCCATTTTATGTGCGGTGCATTCTTTTTTATGAGCTTTAAACATACAGATATAACGCGACTCTCAGAATTTGCAGGCAAATAGTCATCAAAAGCCATGCGATTCAATTCGAGGTATTCATTCCAACCTGTGCCTTCAACTAATCCAATTGTCTTTCTTTTATCTAAGCTACTGCCAAAAGATAAAACTCCATGCAGTTTTCCGTCTAAAAAAGCGCCAAAATGTAAAGAGCTATTTTGTACCACTTTACCCGAATAATGGTGAAGCTTTACAAATTCATTTGCTATTTTAGATGCGATGACTTTTACTTGTATTTCTTTTGCTCTGCCCACTATCTTTGGTTAGTAAAATTTGAAATCAATAAATAAAGCGCATTTCCATTACCATTTTCGTTGCCGAATGTTTCACAATATTTATACTCTTCGCTTTTCTTTATTTCCTCTATTGCATTTTTAATCACTTCGGCTTGCTGATCCGCTAAAGTAAACGTCATTTGCTGAAATGGACTTTTATCTCCACTCGGTAAAGAAAATGATTCACCCAAGTCTTCAATATCTGTAAAACCTGGAATATCCATTCCCCACTCTTCAAGCTCTTCACTATTCCATTCATTCGCGATCATATTCCAGTCCCACTCTCCATAACCTAAGTTATCTTTAATTATAAATTCTTTTTGTTTCTCATCGCTAAGGCTCGAAGCTTTTATAATTGGGATTTCTTTTAATCCTGCTTCCTTGCAAGCTTTTAAACGCATATTTCCGCCAAGTACAAACATATCGTCATTTACTACGATTGGTCTTATCTCGAGCATCTCTGGAAAATCTTTAATAGATTGAACGAGCTTTTTGAACTTCTCGTCTTTTACTATTCTCGGGTTATTTGGATTAGGTTTAATTTCACCTGCCTTGACCACGATAGTTGCGTTCTTTGCGATCATGTTTGTTAAATGATTTTTGTGCTTTTCCTTTTTTGCGCTTGCCGAAACTTATTTTTATTTTATCTGAATTTGACTTTTTCATATAAGCTGATAAATTTTAGACCATTCAGTCGGGAGCGATACTTTTTTGTGTATTCGATACCCAATTTTCATAAAAAAATCATCCCACTCTTGCTGCTCTTTAATATTAATATGACCCCACATTTCATCATTTTCTGTTCTTTGACTCGTGCTGCTAAATAAAATCCAGATCGGATTAATTTGTTCGAAAATTGAAACTATTTGATTGTCAGTCATGTGCTCCGCTGTTTCAATGAACA
>JBEEPP010000003.1:0-15395 GCA_041191045.1 Pseudomonadota bacterium | reverse complement strand
TTTAAAAAAATACATTGACCCTCTTTTGAAAAAAGAAATTGATACTTTAGTATTGGGATGTACTCACTATTCTTTTTTGAAGAAAACGATTAAGAAATTAATGCCTGAGCATATTAATATTGTTGATACAGGAGATGCTGTATCAAATTATTTAAAACTTGTATTGGTAGAAAAAAATATGTTAAATGAGAATACCAAGCCAGGAACAACTGATTTTTGGACTAATAGCTTAGATCAAAACGCCGATAAGGTTATTTCAAAGTTATGGGGCGAAAATTCAAAAAACTTTAATTTTAAAGGCCTTTGGCTTTAACTTATTTTAACTTGTATGTTGCGCCACAATAGGGGCAAGATACCACACCAGTTTTTGTAATGTCTAAAAATACTCTTGGATGGGACGAGAATAAGTTTTCTTTTTTTGTTGGACAAAACAATGGAAGATCTTTTTGACCTACATTAATAATTTTATTATTCATGTTTAGACGTAAGTAAGCCAATCCGCATATTTTTTTGATTTTCCTGTAACTGCATCAAAATAAATACTTTGTAATTCTTTAGTAACTTCTCCGCGCTGGCCTTTACCGATCATCCTTCTGTCTAATTCTTTAATAGGGGTGACTTCAGCTGCTGTACCTGTGAAAAAAGCTTCATCCGCTGTATAGACTTCATCTCGCGTAATTCTTTTTTCGATCACTGGAATATTTAAGTCATTTGCGATCCGAATAATTGTGTCACGAGTGATACCTTCTAATGCGCTTGTGAGATCAGGTGTAATAAGTTTATTATGTTTCACGATAAATATATTTTCACCCGATCCTTCAGTTACAAAACCATTTACATCAAGAAGTATGGCCTCATCATAGCCATCTTGACTTGCTTCTTGGTGAGCTAATATCGAATTCATATAATTGCCATTTGCTTTAGCTTTACACATAGTGATATTGACATGATGTCTCGAAAAAGAAGACGTTTTAACGCGAATACCATTTTCAAGGGCTTCTTTGCCCATATAAGCACCCCATTCCCATGCTGCAACAATGACGTGTGTTGATAAGGTTTTTGCTGAAATACCCATAGCTTCGGCACCATAAAATGCCATAGGTCTAATGTAAGCAGATTCCAGTTTGTTTTCTTTCACAGCTTTCTTGTGAGCATCCATAATGACATTTTTCTCGAAAGGGATTTTCATTCCAAGAATATGCGCAGAATTAAAGAGGCGATCTGTATGTTCTTTAAGTCTAAAAATGGCAGTCCCTTCACTTGCTTTATAAGCCCTGACCCCTTCAAAGACGCCCATACCATAGTGAAGTGTGTGAGTAAGCACATGAGTCTTTGCTTCACGCCAAGGCGTCATTTTATTATCAAACCATATGTGTCCGTCACGGTCTTCCATTGATGTTGGGATTGCCATATTTTTCCTTAAATTGGTAAATCTTTGTTAGGTTTCTTCGAGGCTTATTGCCATTTATTAACATGATAAAATGAATCGCTTTTATTGAGAAATATATTATGAAAAAAATTGCACTTTTATTTTTAATCTTTATTTGTCTTCTATCTTGTCAAAAGGCTCAAGATGAAATTTTTATAGGCACTGATATAAGTTCAGCTCATATAAATGCTGCTTTTAAATTAAGAGATTTTAACGGGCGCACCCGGACATTAGAAGATTTTCGAGGAAAGGTTGTAGTGCTTTTTTTTGGGTTTACACATTGTCCTGATATATGCCCCACAACGATGACTGATCTTAAAAAAACATTGACTCTCCTCAAAGAAAAAGCTTCCAGCGTACAAGTTATTTTTATAACCTTAGACCCAGTTCGCGATACTGAGGATGTTTTAAAGAAATTTATTCCGACATTCAATAGCTCTTTTCTCGGACTTACTGGATCAGAGAGCGATATAGTTAAAGTCGCAAGTCAATTTAAGATTTTTTATAAAAAAGTGGATGATGGAAGTAAAGCGGGCTATACAATTGATCACAGTGCAGGGTTATATGTGATCGATAAGCAAGGAGGCATCAAGCTTCGCATAAGTCATGGAGAAAAACCTGAGGACATAGCAAGCGATCTTGTAAAGCTTATTTAACCAATGAGATATAAGTCGCTCGAGAGAGTTTTAAGTTCTTTTTCTGATGAGCGATATTCAGGAAGTACTTTTTCTACTTCTTCCCAAAAGCGATTTGAATGATTCATTTCTTTTAGATGAGCTAACTCATGACAGATCACATAATTAATAATATGTGGTGGTGCTTGAATTAGCCTCCAATTAAGCCTAATTTCTTTTTTAGAGTTACAACTTCCCCATCGAGATTTTGCATTTGATAGATACACGTTAGAAGGATGTACGTTTAGTTTTACGCTAAATACTTCAACTCTTCGAACAAAATCTTTTAATGCTTTTTCTTTTAGCCATTTTGATACAAGCTTGGCAGAATGGATTTGATCATGCGCACGATTTGTGTCGACATGCAATATATCTTTGTCCTGGAGAACCGAATTTGCCCTGCTTGTCTTGAAACTAAGAATAACTTTATTGCCCAAAATATGAATTACTTCACCTGTTTTCCAGTTAATTTTTTTCTTCTTACTTAATTGAAGAGAGAGTTTTTCTTGAATCCAGTCAAGTTTTGGAGCAATAAGCTCTTCAATCCGAGATCTAGGAATAAGAATTGGTGCATGAATAACAAGGCCATCATGATCGACTTTTAAACCAATCGTTCTTCGATTTCTTCTTTTTAGGAGGTATTTAATTTTTTTACCACTAGGTAAAAAAAGTTCAAGATTGGTAGGTTTTAAATTAATCATTTAAATATAAAACCTCTTTTTCAATCCAATTTTCAGTAAGCTTAATAATTTCATTAGGCTCCTTATTTTTTACATCAATGGGCTTGCCGATACTAACTTGAATTGTTCCCGGTTTTTTAAGAATTGAATTTTTTGGCCAAAATAAACCTGCATTATGAGCAACGGGAATAACTTGTGTATTTGTTTTTGAGGCTACCCAAGCGCCACCAATATGGTATTTACCCTTCTGTCCAGGCTGAGTTCGCGTGCCTTCAGGAAATATAACAATCCAAAAGCCTTTTTTAAGTCGATCGAGGCTTTGAGTAAGAATTTGTTCTAGAGATTTTCGTCCTGCTTTTCGATTAATGGCGATTGGGGAAGTCATCGCTAAACCCCATCCGAAAAATGGAACCCACAATAATTCTTGTTTTAAAACCCAAACTTGCGGAGGAAAGATTTTTTGAAAAGCAATAGTTTCCCATGCTGATTGATGTTTGGAAAGTACAATCGATGCTGTAGAACCTATGTTTTGCTCCCCTTTGACAACAAAATTTAGATTACAGGAAATTCGAAGCCAATATAGCATTGTTTTTGCCCAAATTGAAATAAATTTATATCTTGCAATGGGCGGAAAGGGGAATGTAAGCAGGGATGCCAAGGTAAATGGGATAGTAAAAATCCACATACCAACTAGAAAAATAATAGATCTTAAATAAAGCATTATTTTAAGTTAAGCGTACTCCGTAATAATTCTTTGTGTCGCCTCTGCGAGATTTTCACAGATCCAGGTATTCTTGGGTAACCCACCTTTAGCAAGCGTCTCTTCACCTTTGCCTGTTTTAACAAGTATAGGTTGGACACCGACTGCTTCAAAGGCTTGGAGGTCCCTTAGGGAGTCTCCTATACCTGGCGCTTTTTTTAAATCAATCCCAAATCGATGGGCAATTTCTTTTAACATGCCTGGTTTTGGTTTGCGACATTCACAACCCTCTTCGGCCCGATGAGGGCAGAAAAAGATAGCATCAATATGCCCACCCTGTTGAGAAAGTAATTTAAACATTTTTTCATGTATACGATTAAGCGTTGATACATCAAACAGACCTCGGCTAATTCCCGATTGATTGGTTGCTATGACAACTTTAAAGCCAGATTGGTTTAAAAGTGCGATTGACTCTAGACTGTCTTGAATAGGGATCCATTCATTAGGTGTTTTAATAAAATTCACGCTATCTTCATTGATTACGCCATCTCTATCTAGAATGACTAATTTCATAATCTAGGATGAGAGTTTGGATAAGTCAGCAACTAAATTCATTGCTGAGTAGAGTTTTTCGAGAAGGGCAAGTCGATTCATCTTAAGCGATTCATCCTCTGCATTTACCATGACGTCGTTAAAAAACTGATCAATGGGATTTTTGAGTTTGCAAAGTAATTTTAATGAACCTGAATAATTTTTTGTTAGATATTCTTTTCTAGCTTCAGCATCTACCAAATCTAATGTTTTATATAAATTAACTTCGGCTATGTCTTTAAGTAAAGCCTGATTAACTTTTAATGTGGATTTAAGATTTGCTTTTTTAAGAATATTTCCAACTCTTTTGTTGGCTGATGCTAAATCCTTAGACTCAGGAAGCCGGGAAAATTCTTTAATTGCAATTAATCTTTTAGGTATCTCACTAATTAATCCTGAGTCAATAGCAAGGACAGCTTCGATTTCAAGCGCAGCATAACCTTGATCTTTGAAAAAATTGGAGATTCGATCGAAGATAAAAGAATTAAGATCTTTAGATTCCGTTAATTTGGTGGCCTGAATAGAATCAGAAATAGTTGTATTTAAATTTAGGCCGATATTTTTTTCGGTAAGAATACGGATGATTCCTATAACTTGTCGTCTCAATGCAAAAGGATCTTTGTCGCCCGTCGGCTTTTCACCAATACTAAATAAACCTATTAAAGTTTCAATTTTGTCAGCAATTGCTACGATATCTCCTACAGTGCTTCTTGGAAGTGTATCGCCAGAAAATCTTGGCTTGTAATGATCTTCAATAGCAAACGCTACTTCTTCTGAAATTTTTTCATTTAGTGCGTAATATCTGCCCATAATGCCTTGGAGTTCAGGGAACTCACCTACCATATTAGAAGATAAATCAGCTTTAGATAAATCGGATGCAAGCATTACATTTTCTAGTAATTTAGGTTGATTTAAATTTTTTACGATCAGAGACGCGATTATTTTAACTCTTTCGGCTCTCTCAGATTGGGTGCCAAGTTTATTGTGATAAACAATATGTTGAAGTTGTGAGAGGTAATCTTTAAGAGGCTTTTTCTTGTCTTGGGTATAAAAAAATTCTGCATCCGATAGTCTTGGCCTGATCACTTTCTCATTGCCTTGAATGATGAGAGTTGAATTTTTTGGAGATATATTTGAAACAATTAAAAATTGATTTGCCAGTTTCTTGTTTTTATCAATTAAGGGGAAGTATTTTTGATTGGCCTTCATAGTTAAAATAAGACACTCTTGAGGCACCTCAAGAAACTTCGACTCAAATTCTCCCACTAAAACATTTGGATATTCAACAAGCGCTGTGACCTCTTCAAGAAGGTCCTCATCGTTGATAGGGGTAAGTTGATTTGAGAGGCTAGCAGCTCGACTATCTAATTCATTTTTGATTAGCGCTTTTCTTTCTTCGAAAGATACAATGACATTGCCTTCAGTTTTCATTTGTTCTTTGTATTGATCAGCATGTTGAATCTCAATCATTTCTTTTTGTGATTCAAAGCGATGACCCAATGTTCTTCGATTGGATTCGATACCTAGAATATTTGTTTTGATAATGTTGGCACCGTGAAGAATAATTAGTCCATGGGCTGGCCTTACAAAATTTACAGTAGTCCATCCATCCAAAAGTTGATACGACATCATTTTTTTAATTGGCAAACGTATCAAGCTTGACGAAATACATTCAGCAATAATATCTTTTAGTTTTGCTCCTTCTATGTCTTTATCAACATATAAAACTTCACTATTATTTTCATTTTTTTTAGCGATCAGATTTACAGATTTTTCATCTAAACCAATTGTATGCAATTTTTTTAATAAAGCTTCCGTTGGTTTACCTGAGGTATCAAATCCAACAGATGCCGGCATTAATTTGATAGATGTATTTTGGTTCTCAGCTTCGTCTTTAACATCTTTTAGATATACACCGATTCTTCTTGGCGTAGAAAAAATCGAACCTTCAGATGTTTCATTTGCGAGATGATGTTTTATAAGAAATTCTTTTACACTTTTTGCAAATGCAATGCCAAGTTGTTTTTGTGATTTTGGAGGTAACTCCTCTGTTAAAAGCTCTATAAGTAAATTATCTAGCTTCACGATTTAATAGTCTTTTTTGCATTAAGTTGATCAATGATTTCTTTCGCATGATTTTTATCAGCCAATGGGAAGGCTAAATTTGCACGGCTTTGAAGGTAACTATTCGCAACATTTCTAGCTAAATTTCTAATGCGACCAATATATTCTGCTCTTTCGGTGATGCTAATAGAGCCTCTTGCATCTAAAAGATTGAAAGAATGGGCTGCTTTTAAAACTTGTTCATATGCGGGAAGAGCTAAGCGCTCAGTCATGAGATGGTTGGCTTCTTTTTCGTGTGCAGTAAATGCTTGAAATAGAAAGTCAGCGTCACTATATTCAAAGTTGTATGCGCTTTGTTCAATCTCGTTTTGAAGATAGACATCACCATACTTTAAATTGTCGGTCCAGATAAGGTCATAAACGTTGTCGACTCCTTGAATATACATTGCAAGCCTTTCGAGCCCGTAAGTTATTTCTCCCGTGATTGGTTTGCAGTCAATACCACCTACTTGTTGAAAATAAGTGAATTGAGTAATTTCCATTCCATTGAGCCAAACTTCCCAACCTAAACCCCAAGCGCCAAGCGTTGGGTTTTCCCAATCATCTTCAACAAAGCGAATATCATTTTCCTTAAGATTAAACCCGAGCGCTTTGAGTGAACCCAAATAAAGCTCTAAGATATCCAATGGGGAAGGCTTCAGAACAACTTGTAGTTGATAATAATGTTGAAGTCTATTTGGATTTTTACCATAGCGCCCATCTTTTGGACGTCGGCTTGGTTGGACATAAGTTGCCTTCCAGGGTTCGGGTCCGAGCGACCTCAAAAAAGTTGCTGTGTGTGAAGTGCCTGCGCCAACCTCCATATCGTATGGCTGAAGAATAGCGCATCCTTGGTTAGCCCAATAATTTTGAAGTTTTAGAATGATGTCTTGAAAGGTTAATTGCATAATGAATTGATCTCTAATTCAAGCATTCTACTTCTTTTTCAATATCCATAAAAGTTTTGAATGCCTCATAAACCAACCAAGAAGCGCAATGAAACATAAAGAAATAACAGGCCAATTACCAAGCAATACATAAGGCGTTGCATTTTTGAATCCTTGGACGGAGCCTTCGAGAACACCTTCAGTAAATTCGGGCAGTGTTTCTATAAGGATTCCATGTTCATCAATAATGGCTGTAGCGCCAGTGTTTGTAGCGCGAATAACCATTCTGCCTGTTTCTATAGCTCTTGCTTGAGAAAATTGTAAGTGCTGGTAAGCAGCAATAGATCTTCCATACCATGCATCATTACTTACATTAGCTATAAGTGTTGCAGAGGGAAGAGATTGAATAATTTCTTCACCAAACACATCTTCATAACAAATATTAAATGCAATTTTTTGATTCCCAATAGCCATAGGCGTTTGGTGGGCACTGCCTCTAGATAGGTCATTCATAGGCATATTGAGATAATGTGTATAAATATATTGAAAAATAAATTTCAAGGGTATGAATTCACCAAATGGCACTAAATGTGATTTACGATAAACTGGTGATGAATCATTTTTTAAATCCAATACAACATTAAAATATTTTGTGTCTTGGCGCTCAATCGCGCCCAAAAGAACATGACTTTGTTCTTTTGAAGCATGCTTTAAAATAGATTCTTTAAATGTCTTAGGGATGTATTCCAGAAGAAGTGGCAAAGCAGTTTCTGGAAGGAGAATAATCTGACCTTTTGTTTTTTGAATAAGCGCTTGATACGTATTTAATGTATGTGAAATAGTCTCTTTTTGCCATTTAATATCCTGAGCAATATTCCCTTGAATTAGTGACACACTTACAGGCTCACCAATTCGATCAGTCCATTCAATATTTTTAAGGAGTTGACCTGATAGCAATACGAAACCTATTGCGCTAAGTTTTATAAGTTGTGAGTGTTTGTTTTTATTTCGCAAAACGAGGCTGAGTATTAAAGCCAGAAAAGTTACTATGAAGGTTACTCCATAAACACCTATCACCGGCAAGAATCCAACAAGAGGGCTTGAAGGTACTTGTGAATAACCCATTGTAAGCCATGGAAATCCAGTTAAAAACCAGCCTCTAATCCATTCAAATAATGTCCAAATAAATGGAATTAAAAAAAAGCTCGATTTTCGATGTGAAGAGAGCCATCCAACAATGCCAATAAAAAAAGCTAAGAAGAGACAGAATAAAAAAGTACTTAAATACGCCAACCATGCAGGCATACCTCCATATAAGTTGAGGCTTATGTAAATCCATGAGATACCAAAGCAAAATAAACCTAACCCAAAAAAAAGCCCGGAAAGAAAACTCCATCTTGCATGATTTAATTTGTGCCAAATGTAAAAAAGACCGCTCAGGGAAATGAGCGAAATAGAATGATAATTGAAAGGGGCAAAACTCAGAACTGAAAGAGCTCCGAGCAAAAAGGAAATAGCTATATAAAGGGATGGGTAGTGTTTATTCAAAATACAAAATGCCGTTTCAGCCAATTGTACTGAATTATGAACAATAAAGCCTTAAAAGTAATTAAGGCTTTTGAATTTTATATGTTTGAGAAGGACTACCTAAAGGCTCACCATTATTATTTTTAAAAACAACAGTCTCAACAAATTCATCTAAAAAATCTAATTCGGTTGTTGGGTAATAACTGCCATTTTCCGAGGTATTGATATGATGATATTGCCAAACCGATCCTACTACTTGATCAGACGATTTGATTTTAATATCCTCCTTGGAGGCTGGCTCCCCAAGAGCTTTTAGGATTTCATCTTTGTTAAAACGACTGATAGCCTCGATAAAGGATTTTTCGTCTACGGGAAGAGTGCTTTTATCAATTTCGTTAGCAAATAGATGCGGAGATAAAATTAAAAGGATAGCTAAAAATTGTTTTTTCATTAAGGGCTCCTAAAGTATTAGGAAAAAGAATAAGTCGATTAGTTCAAAAAATTACACGTTATTACCAGGAGTGTCAATTTCAAGAAGGATAGAATAGAGTTTACGACTATCAGCCCTTAAAACTGTAATTTTGAATCCCTGAAAAGTAATTTTTTCATCTCGTTTTGGCAGGTGACCAAATGCATGAATAATTAAGCCGCCAATAGTTGAAAACTCCTCATTACTAAAGGCTACCTGAAAAAATTCATTAAAGTCTTCAATTTCAGTTGATGCTTTGACTCTATAGTGGCCATTTTTGTCTTGAATGATATTGTCCTCAGTCTCATCAAAATCAAATTCATCCTCAATCTCACCTACGATTTGTTCTAAAACATCTTCAATTGTGACCATACCTGAAACGCCGCCGTATTCGTCTACTATGATTGCAATATGATTTCGACTACTTCTGAATTCCTTGAGAAGCACATTAAGTCTTTTGGATTCGGGAATGAATATAGCAGGGCGCAACATATCTCTAATTTCAAAGTCTTCACCTGCATAATATTTTAGAAGATCCTTGGCTAGTAATATACCAATGACATCATTTTTGTCATCTTCAATCACAGGAAAGCGCGAGTGAGCCGTCGCTATAATAAAAGGAATAAATTTTTCAGGTGAGTGAGAAATATCAATAACATCCATTTGCGATCTTGGAATCATAATATCTCTAACCTGCATTTCTGAAACCTGAAGAACACCTTCAATCATAGAAAGCGAATCAGCGTCCATTAAATTTTTTTCATATGAAGACTTAAGTAACTCAAAAAGCTGCTCCCGATCTTCAGGGCCTCTTAAAAGAAAATGACTCAGACGTTCAATTAATTTAGATTTTTTTGATTCGCTCATTGCGATTTTTTCTCTTCTACAAGATAAGGGTTTTTATAGCCAAGTTTAGTTAAGATTTTAATCTCTTTTTCTTCCATAATTTCAGCATCTTTTTTATTTTCATGATCATAACCATATAAATGAAGAGCGCCATGAATAATAAGGTGAGCATAATGAGCTTCGAGTTTTTTTGATTGATCTCTTGCTTCTTCTTCTATGACCGGAGCACAAAGGACAATATCTCCAATGAGATGATGCGTATTGTCTACAAGGAAAGAAAGTACATTAGTTGGATATTTTTTTTTCCGATACATAGCATTAAGATTTTTTGATTCATCACTTCCTACAATTCGAATAGTTATTTCAGCATTTTGATCAATGATAGGTGCGAGCCATTTATGGCAATGTGTTTTTTTTACTATTGGTTTTGTATGCACCATATCTTGAATTGCAATGATGGGTTTTAATTCCATTTGAAGTTAATTATCCACTTTCTTTTTTTCAAAATTTTCATACGCATTAATAATTTTTTGAACAAGAGGATGTCTTACTACATCTTCAGATAAGAAATGAGTGAATGCAATGCCCTTCACTTTTGACAAAACCTTTTTTGCTTCAATCAAGCCACTTTTTTGACCTTTCGCTAAGTCAATTTGAGTAATATCACCTGTAATGACAGTTTTCGATCCAAAACCTATTCGGGTCAAGAACATTTTCATCTGTTCAGGAGTAGTATTTTGAGCCTCATCTAAGATGATGAAGCTTTGATTAAGTGTACGACCTCTCATATAAGCTAAGGGCGCTATTTCGATGATACTTTTATCAATCATTTTATGAACATTGTCGTAGCCAGCCAAATCATAGAGTGCATCATAAAGAGGCCTTAAATAAGGATTCACTTTTTGTGCTAAATCACCTGGAAGAAAACCTAATCTCTCACCAGCTTCTACAGCAGGCCTAACCAAAACGATACGTTTAATTTTATCCCTATTAATTGCATCTACAGCACTTGCAACAGCAAGATAAGTTTTTCCTGTACCTGCGGGGCCAATGCCAAAAGTGATATCAAAATCCTGTATATTTTTTAAGTATGCATTTTGTCTAGGCGTTCTGCCCCTGAGATCAGTTCTTTTTGTTTTGAGATCATTGATTTCTGAGGTTGTTTTTATTCCTTTTTCAAATTTATTAATTTCGACAAGTCCTAATTGAATATCTTCTAATTCAATAGGGTCAATAGCTTTTTTGTAAAATTTTTGGATAAGAGCCGCGGCAGTTTTTATATTTTTTGAAGGGCCATTTATAACAAAACTTGATCCACGTCTTACGATATCAACCTCTAATGCAGCTTCAATTTGCTTTAGATTTTGATCTAATGCTCCACATAAATTAGATAATTGCCTGTTGTTGTCAGAAGTTAATTCGAATTTCATCCCCATATTAAATAATTTCTCCGCGAAGTCTTTTTGAAGTCACCTCGGTAATTGTGACATCTACAAATTGGTTAATAAATGATTTATCCGCTTTAACATCAACCACTCTATTATTATCTGTTTTGCCAGCCATTTCAGTTGGGTTCTTCCATGATTGACCATCAATTAAAATGCGTTGTTTAGTGCCCAGCATAAGATGGCTGATCGCCTTGCCATGCGAATCATTCATTAATTGTAATTCATTCAATCTTCTTAATTTTGTCTCATGAGAGATTTCGTCGTTAATGTATGAGGCTGGAGTTCCCGGTCTTGGACTATATAAAAAACTAAAGCTGAAATCAAATTTAACATCCTCCATAATTCTTTTTGTCATTTCAAAATCAGCCTCTGTTTCGTTAGGAAATCCAATAATAAAATCAGAGCTTATTGAAATTTGAGGACAATTCTTTTTTAATTTTCTTATGATATTTTTGTATTCTAAAGCCGTGTAATTTCTCTTCATTGATGACAATATGCGGTCTGAGCCTGATTGAATAGGCAAGTGAAGATGTGCTGCAAGCTTTGGAAATTTTCCAAAACATTCTATAAGACTGTCATTCATTTCATTAGGATGACTTGTTGTAAATTTAATGCGTTTAATTGCATCAATCTCAGAAATATATTCTATAAGTAAAGCCAGGTCTGCAGAAGATCCATTTTTAGTGATAGATCGATAAGCATTAACATTTTGTCCAAGAAGAGTGATTTCTTTTGCGCCTAATGATGCTAGATGGATCACTTCAGCTAATATATCGTCAAAAGGCCTAGAGATCTCTTCCCCGCGCGTATAAGGAACAACACAGAATGAACAATATTTGCTGCATCCCTCAATAATTGAAACCATAGCAGAAGCCCCTGAAAAGCTTGGAGCGGGAAGATGATCAAATTTTTCTATTTCAGGGAAGGAAATATCAACTTGTGATGAGCCAGCTGATTTTCTTTTGTTTACTAAATCTGGTAATCGATGAAGAGTTTGTGGGCCAAAAATAAGATCTACAAAAGGGGCCCGCTTAAGAATATTGTCTCCTTCTTGGCTAGCAACACATCCTCCAATTGCAATAAGTAAATTGGGATTAGTTTTTTTAAGAGCTTCATATTCACCAAGGTGGCTATATATTTTTTCTTCAGCCTTTTCTCTGACAGAGCAAGTATTTAAGATAATAAGATCAGCTTCCTTCGGATCTTCTGTCTTGGAAGTAGCGTGAGTTTGATTTAATACATCCTGCATTTTGGATGAGTCGTACTCATTCATTTGACAGCCGAAGGTTTTGATAAAAACTTTTTTAAGCATAAAGCTAATGAAATAAGCGGTGCATTAAAATTAGGTTGTGTTAAGTATAGTGGCTTTAAGTGATTAATAATACAGGTAAATTATTGCATTTTAGATAAGATTTACCTTTCAATGAACATGTAAAATGATGTTATGAAAAGTTTCCCAATTTTTATTAATTTAATACATAAGCCCGTATTGGTAATAGGAGGAGGTGACGTCGCTTTAAGAAAGATTGAAATGCTTCTTAAGGCTGACGCAAACATTACCGTGATTGCTTCTAGCTTATGTAAAGAATTAAAGAACTATCAAAAGCTAAAAAAAATTCACGTCAAAATAAAGTCTTTTGAGAGAAATGATTTAACAAATCCTGTGCTCGTTGTTGCAGCAACCGATAATAAAAAAGTTAATTTATTAGTGTCTAAAACTGCTCAAGCACTTAATATCCCAGTTAATGTAGTCGATGAGCCTTCGCTCTGCACTTTTACAATGGGATCAATCATAGATCGATCGCCATTATTGATTGCAATTTCCAGTGAAGGAAATGCGCCTGTTTTAGCCAAATTTGTTCGTGAAAAAATTGAAGCTTTGATTCCACATAGCTTTAGTAAGCTTGCTTCTGTGATGGGCTCTATGAGAGATAGCGTCAAAAATAGATATCAAACAACACAGTCAAAAAGAATTTTTTGGGAAAATTTTATTGATCATCCTCTAGTAAGACAGTTTCTTAATCAAACTAAGAAATTAAGTGCACAGCAATTAATAGCCTTGGTAAAAAAGAATGAAATACAAAAGAAACAAGGGGAAGTTTTCTTGGTTGGAGGCGGGCCGGGCGATCCGGATTTACTTACATTCAGAGCGCTTCATTTAATGCAGAGATCGGATGTATGTGTTTATGACAAATTGATTAGTAAAGATGTTTTAAATTTAGTGAGGCGCGATGCCGAGCTTATTTATGTTGGCAAAGAAAGAGATCGACATACTGTGCCACAAGAAAAAATTAATCAATTGCTTGTGAAGTTAGCAAAAAAAGGTATGCGAGTTTTGCGCTTAAAAGGCGGCGATCCTTTTATTTTTGGTAGGGGAGGAGAAGAAATAGAAATGCTCATGGAGCATAAAATTCCATTTCAAGTTGTACCTGGAATTACAGCAGCTAATGGCGTATCAAGTTACGCAGGCATTCCATTAACACATAGAGATTATGCGCAGTCATGTACTTTTGTTACAGGCCATATGAAAGATGAAAAGCTGATGCTCGAATGGGATTCATTAGCAAAGCCTAATCAAACAATAGTGGTTTATATGGGCCTTTTAGCGCTTTCGCAAATATGCGATCAACTTATTAAACACGGTGCTTCTAAAAATTTACCGATTGCAGTTGTAGAGCAGGGAGCAACGTCAAGTCAAAAAGTTGTTACTGGCAGTCTTTTAAATATCATTCAAAAAGTAAAAAGCGAACAATTAAAATCACCGTCACTTATTATTGTTGGTAATGTTGTTAAACTTCGAAGAAAATTAAATTGGTTTAATTAGCTTTCGCTTACCAAAGGTAAGGTGATTTTAACTTCGAGACCTTTTTTGGCTCGATTAGATATCGTAAGTTTTCCATCATGTGACTGAGTAATACGTTCTGCAATGGCAAGGCCCAGGCCGCAACCTTCGCTATTTCCCCTAGCTTCATCCATACGCTCAAAGGGTTTAAGAAGACGCTTAATTTCTTCGGGCGGTATTCCAGGACCATCGTCTAAGATGCTAATTGTAATGCTGTCCTTATTTTTTTTAAGCGTGATTAATACTTCCCCTTTTGAATATGAGAACGCATTGTTGATTAAATTATCAAATAATCTTCTAAATGAAACAGGCCGGATGTCATAAAAAATAGGTATTTTAAGATTACTTACTAAAACAATATTGTGGTTGAGTATTTTGTGTTGTTCTTTTAAATGACTAAAAAAATCATTTAAATTTGTTAAAATTTTGCTTTCTTGATCAAAGCCACGAACGTAATCCATGAATTGATTAAGAATACTGTCTATTTCAGTTATATCCTCTTCCATGCTTTTTTTAAATTTGATAGCTATTTTTTCCGGAAGCATTTCAATAGCAATTCTAAGTCGCGTGAGAGGGGTTCTCACATCATGTGAGATTCCTGCAAGAAGAAGTTTTCTTTCTTGTTCTACCTTATTAAGGCCTTCCGCCATTTCGTTAAATGTCTGACTCATGGCTTGAAATTCAGTCACACTATCTAAAGGGAGTTTTTTGGGAAACTCACCTTTTTTTAATTGTTCTGTGGCTTGAATTAAGAGATTCAAAGGCCGATTAATTCTTGTTGCAGTAGCGTATGCGCCAATGATTGAAAGGCCAGCAACAATAATGCCCCAACCAATCCAATGCCAAGGAAAAGGCCTATCACCCGGCGTGGGAATTACCACCCAAAACTCATCTTGATCAATAGAAAAGCTTACCCAAAGACCCGGGATGCCATAATGATTTGTAATCACAATTGTATTTTCACCAAGCCTTTCTTTTAGTTTTCTTACAACAACTTGCAAGAAAGGATCTGGAGCAAGAGGCTCAATATCTTCAAAGTAATATGCAGGGTAAATGCGGATGTCGCCTTTTGTAGATAACTCTGACAAAAGCTCAAGTCTTTTATCTTCTCTTGATGATATAAGAGAAGCTCTTGTAAAATTTACTACCGTTTCAATTTCTTGAGCTACTGCTTCGGCTCTGGGCCCTCTTTCGAAATA
>JBEEPP010000002.1:0-18040 GCA_041191045.1 Pseudomonadota bacterium | reverse complement strand
ACACCCTAGTATTTTTTTAAGTCTTACAAAGTCACGCGCAGCTAAAAGATTTAAATGGCTCTTGATTACTTTAATAGAAAGTAAATGAATTGGAGTTTCTTCTTTGCTCTCAAGTTGAAGTGTCAGGCATTCTATAAGGTCTCTTGCGCCAATACCTGGCGGAGCTTGTTTTTGAAGAAGCTTTAGTAAAGACTCTATTTCTTCAATGCTTACTTCATATTCTTTTGGAATACTTGCTAAAAAGTAATCAAGCGGCTCCTCAAGATAACCATCTTCATTAATTGAATCGATTAAAAGAGAAATAATGGCCTGATCTTTTTGGCTAATTGGAATTAAATGAAAAATATCTTCAAGGTATTGTTTTAATGTTTGCGATACAGGTTCTTGATAGTCAGCCGATTCAGCATAATTATCTTTTGTATATTCGTCGCTCCAATTAATTTCATGGTCATAAATAGCTTCTTGATTTTCTTGATGATTCAAAATTTCAAATGAAGTTTCTTCTTGGGAAATTGTAGGGGTATTTTTGTTTTCTTCCTCATCCTCTTCTTCAAACATTTCAATCAAAGGATTTTGTTGAATTAAAATTTCAAGCTCTTGGTTAAGTTCAACCGAAGACATTTGTAAAAGTTTAATAGATTGTTGAAGTTGCGGGGTAAGCGTTAAATGCTGGGATGCTTTAAATTGAAGATTTTGTTTCATCGCTTAAATAGCACTTATTTAAGTAGTTATAAATAAAAGTCTTTACCTAAATAAACATCTCTAACATTTTGATCATTAGCAAGGGCTTTAGGCAGACCTGATGCAAGTATTTTGCCTTGATTCACAATATACGCACGATCACAAATGCCTAATGTTTCGCGAACGTTATGATCTGTAATAAGGATACCAATTTTTTGTTCAGCAAGATATTTGATAATTTTCTGAATATCAATTACCGCAATAGGATCAATGCCTGCAAAAGGTTCATCTAGTAAAATAAAGGCTGGATTAGAAGCCAGGCATCTTGCAATTTCAACACGACGTCTTTCGCCACCAGAAAGACTGATTGCAGAATTATTTCTAATGTGAGTAATGCCTAGTTCCTGAAGTAGCTCTTCAAGTCTCTTATTCATTTTTTCTCGAGTTAATTCCTGTAGTTCTAAAATAGCCAAAATATTTTCAGCCACTGTCATTTTTCTAAAGATTGAAGACTCTTGAGGCAGATAAGATAAGCCTAATTTCGCTCGGCTATGAATTGGCATTTTAGATAAGTTCACATCATCTAATGAGATGCGTCCTCGATCAGCTGGAATAAGCCCTACAATCATGTAAAAACTTGTAGTCTTTCCAGCGCCATTAGGGCCTAGTAATCCGACAATTTCTCCACTTTTGATAGTTAAAGATACGTCTTGAACAACAGTTCTTTTTTTAAAGGTTTTTTTAAGATTTTCAATGACTAATTCGCTCATATTGGATCTTTATTCCTGTGGCTTTTTCTTTGGTTGAATAATTGCACGCGTTCTTGCGCCAGGTACAATCTCTCCCGCTTTATTTTTAGTATTGCCGGACATTGCTTTTGCAAATTCAGCATTTGCGTCATACATGATGTAATCACCATAAATGACATCCTGACCCTGTTTTACCCATGCCTTACTATATAGATGTACTTTATCCATACGGCCGTCATACTCGATTCTTTGCGCACTTCCTTCAATATAGTCATTTTTACCTTCCCGTTTTTGTTTGAAGGTCGTCGGGTTGCCGATACTTGTACTATGTTGAAAGCCTTGATTATCCTCTCGAACAGTCAGTTCGTCAGCTTTAATGAGAAGTGTGCCTTGTGTCAAAATTACATTACCAGTATATACACTTGTATTTTTTGAATCGTCTGATGTCATTGTGTCAGACTCAAGTTCGATGGGCTTGTCTCGATCCGCTTTTTCTGCAAAGACGTTAGACGAAGTAAAACTTAAAAAGCATAAGCAAGTAAATATAAATTTTAGTATCGATATTTTAAAAAATATTGGTGACATTATTTTTTTAGCTTCTTATTTTGAATAATAGGATGAGGAGTTAAATTTGTTTTCTTAGCTGGCTTTTCATAATGCACGCGAACTTTTTCTAACAAGGTTATTATTCCATTTTTTTTATCATATTTCATGCCAATGGCATTGACGACAGTTTTAGGGTCTTGAATGATGCGAACAGGACTTTTTGTAAATGCTTGGTCCTTTTGAGGCAATACAGTTAGTTGGTTTGTAAAAAGTTCCATTTTTGGTTTTGTTTCTGTTTCGAGACGGGCTACTTTTACATTATCAATCATCTGCACCTCTTCACCATCAGTCGACACTAGACCAAGGCCGCCTTCAATTTGTGAACTAGGTAGATTATTTTTGTATCTAATAAAAAGTGGTTTTTTTAAACGTGTAGTATCATCTTTAGCAAAGTGCACCATTTCATTTGCTGATAAAATAAAGCGAATAGAGCCATCTGGTTCAGTTTGCGTTGATTTAAAGTTAGTTAAAAAATAATCAGGGCTATTACTTAATTTATTTCCTCTTTTTTCGCTTTCATTTTCAACGGACACTTGAACCCAGTATGAAATAAAAGCCAAGATTGCAGCGAATAAAGTTGGGAATAAAACTGAGAAGCGATTGATCATTTAAAGAAAGGTGCAATGATTGAGTTGTATGTGCCTTGTGCTTTCATAATAAAATCGCAAGCCTCTCGAACAGCACCATAGCCAGCAATTTTTTCTGTAATAAAATGCGCAATTTTTTTAACTTCATCATGACCTGCTGGAACTGTAATAGCTAGACCCGATTGCAACATGGGAGGTATATCTACAATATCATCCCCCATAAATGCACACTCTTCTGCTTTTAATCCTGTTTTTTCGATGAGATCAGCAAATGCTTCTTTTTTATCTGATATTCCTTGATAAAAGTAATCAACCTCTAGATTTTCGGCACGAATAAGAACGCTATTGGAATTACGACCAGTAATAATCGCGAGTTTAATTCCACTTTTTTTAAGTAATCGCATTCCCAAGCCATCTTGCGTATTGAACATTTTATATTCTTGGCCATCGTCTCCAATAAAGAGTGAGCCATCTGTCATTACGCCATCAACATCAAAAATAACAAGCTTAATTTTTTGCGCACGAGCCTTGAGATTAGAATCCATTAAATCACTTTCGCTTTAAAAAGATCATGCATATTAAAAGCGCCTACCAATTTGAATTCTCTATTTACGACAAGGATCCCATTAATTTTACTAGCCTCCATAAGATTAATCGCATCAATAATAATTTGATCATCAAATATTGTCTTTGGATTTTTATTCATAATTTCTTTGATGGACTGTTTTTCATAATCTATTTTTTTAGAAAGCTGTCGTCTTAAATCTCCATCAGTAAACATACCAATAGGTTTAGACTCTTTATTTACGATTGCTGTAAAACCTAATCCTTTGAGCGATATTTCAAGGACTGCATCAGAAAGTAAAGCGTGCTCTTGGATAGATGGTACTTGATCAGTTTTTCTCATAATGTCTCGCACTCGAACGACTTGTCTTTTACCTAGACTGCCACCAGGATGTGATCGAGCAAAATCTTCAGCTGTAAACGCTCTTTGATCAAGAACACAAATAGCTAGGGCATCTCCAAGGGCAAGTGATGCTGTAGAGCTAGCTGTGGGAGAAAGCCCCAAAGGGCACGCTTCTTGAGATACCTGCGCACTTAAGTGAATTTCAGATTCTCTCGCCAGTTCGGAATTACTATTGCCTGTAATTGAAATAATTTTTGCGCCAATTCTTTTAATGACGGGGAGAATAGATATGAGCTCATCACTTTTACCAGAATTTGATAGAAAAATGACTACATCATTAGATGTAATCATACCTAGATCACCATGACTGGCTTCAGCAGGATGCATAAAGAAGCTAGGAGTGCCTGTGCTTGCGAAAGTAGATGCTAATTTTCTTCCAATATGCCCTGATTTCCCCATCCCACTTACCACAACTCTACCATCGCAATGTAAAATGAGCTGAACAGCATTGACGAAATGATCATCAAGCCTATTTGCTAAAGATGATATTTCTTGTGCTTCAATTTCAAGGACTTGACGGGCGCGTTCGAGCGTATTTTTTGATGATGTCTTGGTCATATTGATATTGTAGAGGGTAATAGATACTCGTGTAAAAGGGTTTATATGTACTTTGAACCTAAAAATTGTTGATTAATCTTGGATAACTGAATGTTTGACTCTCTGCCCTTAGTTCTTATTTTGCTAGTAAGCTCAGTTTTACTAGTTGGACTATTTCGATATTTAAAATTACCCGCAATGATTGCCTACTTTGTTGTAGGTTTAATTTTAGGACCTCATTTAATTGGCATATTGCCTGACTCCGAATCAGGTCGGCATTTTGCAGAATTTGGCATTGTATTTTTGATGTTCAGTATTGGACTTGAATTTAGCTTGCCTAAACTTTATTCCATGAGGCACATCCTTTTTGGTTTAGGCGGCGCGCAGGTTCTAATTACTTTATTTGCTTCTATCAGTGTTGCTTGGTGGTTAGGGCTTCATTTAACTTCAGCATTCGTAATTGGAAGTGCATTTACTATGTCGTCAACAGCCATTGTTTCAAAAATACTAATGGAGCGCGTTGATTTAAATTCAAGACATGGCCGATTGGCTATTGGTATTTTGCTCTTTCAAGATATAGCAGTTATTCCAATATTAATATTGATCCCAGCGCTTGGAGCCTCAACCAATGATATTGGTACTATATTTTTAATGTCACTTTTAAAAGCAATCTTTTTATTCTCCATTCTTTTTAAATTTGGTAGACCTTTAATGAATTCTTGGTTGGCTGTGGTAGCTAATCAACGGTCACGTGAATTATTCATTATGAATGTGTTGATGGTTACACTCTTATTTTCCTTCGCAACCGAAATGGCTGGATTATCTTACGGTATTGGAGCCTTTATGGCTGGTATGTTAATTTCTGAGACACGCTATCGCTATCAGGTTGAATCAGATATTGCAGCTTTTAGAGATATTTTATTAGGCCTCTTCTTCATAAGCATTGGTATGTTGCTTAATCTTCACCAACTTGCATCAAATATTGGTTTTGTCATTTTAATTACTTTGGGATTTATTTTATTTAAAGCTTTTGTGATTATGTTGCTGGCAAGATTATTTAATTATGAAATTGGTGTAGGTATTAGAACCGGACTTATCTTGGCGCAAGCAGGGGAGTTTAGTTTTGTGATATTGGCACTTGCCAGAGAAGGGCATGTAATCGGAACGCATGCATTCCAAATTATCTTGGCCGCTTCATTACTTTCAATGATATTAGCTCCATTTATCATTCAATATAATGGCCGTATAGCGCGTTATTTATCAAAAAGCTATAACCGTAATAGTGCCGACACAGTGCAAGCAATTCAATCAATAGGCCGCACTTTAAAGGACCATGTAATTTTGTGTGGTTATGGCAGAAGTGGACAGTACTTAGGACGCTTTTTAAAAGAAGAGAATATTCCTTTTATTGCGATTGATATTGATCCAAGTCGAGTGAATGAGGCATCGGCTGGTGGGGAACATGTAATGTATGGTGATGCAAGTCGAAGAGTTGTCTTAGAGGCAGCAGGCATTAAAACAGCTAAGGCGCTTGTGATTAGTTATGCTGATTTTAGAGCTTCTATGAAAGTACTTCATGTTATTCAAGATACATATAAAAATATACCAGTAATTGTGAGGACGCTAGATGATACTCATATGGACGATATTCGAAATGCTGGCGCAAGTGAAGTTGTTCCAGAAATTTTAGAAGGTAGTTTAATGTTAGCTTCTCACGCACTTGTTGTTTTAGGCGTTCCTCTAAATCGAGTTGTGAAGCGAATCCGTTCTTTTAGAGAAGAACGTTACAAAATGTTTAGAGGTTATTTTGGTGGTATGTCAGATGCAGAGCCTGAAGTGACTCAACCACAATTGAGACTGCATGCGATTGAAATTAATGAAAAATCACATGTCTACTCCTGGAAACTTATGCAAATTCCATTCGCCATGTTTAATGTTGAGCTTAAATATTTGAGGCGCCCTAATATGTTGGAAGATATAGAACCGAGAGATGACATTGTTTTGTCTCCAGGAGATATTCTCGTGGTATTGGGTATAGCAGATAAACTTAATGCTTTAGAAAAATACATACTGACTGGCAAATAGAGCATGACAAAAAAAGTTGCTGTCATTGGCGGCGGTATTGTGGGATGTATAACCTCTTTTTTTCTTATTGAAAAAGGATATGAAGTCACGTTACTCGATCAGAATGCTGTTGGTCAGGAAGCTTCTTGGGCTGGAGCTGGCATTCTCTCTCCTTTATTGCCTTGGAACTATCAAGATACAGTAAATAACCTTTGTTTTGGTAGTGCCGATTTTTATCATCAGCTTTCTGAGATTCTAAAAAAAGATACAGGTATTGATCCTGAATGGATTGAATCAGGAATGTTGATTTACGATGTCAATGATAATGATCATGCAATAAGTTGGTGCCAGAAAAATCATATTGAAATTCAGCAAGTTCAAGTAGATAGAACATCATGTTTATTTTTACCGCTTGTGGCTCAAATAAGAAATCCTCGTTTACTCAAAGCGTTAAAAACATATTTAATAAAAAATAATATTGTCATGATGGAACATCAAAAAGTTAGCCCTATTGTAGATTCAAATGATTTTATCCATTGTCTTCGAACTGAGAGTGGCCTGACTTTAGAAGCAGATTATTATGTTGTAGCCTCTGGCGCATGGAGCTCTTATGTTTTAAATGAAATTGATATGCCAAAAATTAAACCTATCAGAGGGCAGCTTATTCAATATCCTTCCATCAAAGAAAAATTACCATATATTATTTATAAAGATGATTTTTATTTAGTCCAAAGACAGGACGGGGTAATTCTTGCTGGGAGTACAAAAGAGGACGTTGGGTTTGATAAAGGAATTACAGAAGAGGCTAAGCATTCTCTTCAACAAAAAGCCGAGTCTTTAATGCCAGTTTTAAAAAACTATAATATTGAAAATCAATGGAGTGGCTTAAGGCCTGGCTCAGAGGGCAATGTGCCTATGATAGAAAAGCATCATAAATATAATAATGTATACTTAAATGTAGGTCATTATCGTTATGGATTGACGATGGCTCCTAAAGCAGCAAGAATAATTTGTGATTTAATAACTTTACATGGGTAGGTATTATGCGCTTAAGTATTTTTACAGCTTTCATTTTGTTTTTAACGAGCTTTACTGTTATGGCGATTGAAGAACCAGAATTCATTAGTATTGAAAAAAAAGATGCATTTGAAATAAGAGAGTACCAGCCGAAATTAATTGCTCAAGTTCTTGTTAATGGCACATTTGATAGTGCATCAAGTAAAGGATTTCGACTATTAGCCGATTTTATTTTTGGAAATAATAAAACAAATGAAGGCTCAAAAAAAATTGATATGACTGCTCCAGTAGTTACTCGCGATGCTTCTGAAAAAATTGATATGACGGCGCCGGTTGTTTCTGAAGAAACTGAAAGGGGTTGGTATATTAGTTTTAATATGCCAAAGCAATATTCAAAAGATACCCTTCCCATTCCTAACAACCCTGAAGTGAAAATCATAGAAGTCCCTAAAGAAAAATTTGCAGTTATTACATTTTCTGGTCTTGTTCGAGAAAAAAAATATGCAGAAATGTTAAATCTACTTAATGAAGAAATGAGAAAGCGAAATCTAGAACCACAAGGCCCTGCAATATTAGCTCGTTATAATCCGCCTTGGACATTGCCATTTCTTAGAAGAAATGAATTGATGATTAGATTTTAAAAGTTAATCAGAATTAAAAATTAGGATAAAAATTATGCAACCAAACAAATTTAGCAAGCTTGCTCAGCGAAGCCTTACGTTAGTAGGGCAAGCCGTTTTAATTGTGATTGCTGTAGCAACTATTTTTGCAGTTTTTCAAGAGATCGAACATGTTTGGCATGCCGGCACAATAGCGGTTGGTGATTTATTAATGCTTTTCTTGTATCTAGAAGTGATGTCGATGTTAAATCATTATTTGGGTTCAGGAAATCTACCCGTGCGCTATCCTTTGTACATCGGAATAATCGCACTAGCTCGTTTTCTTGTATTAGATATTGCAGAAATTGACGCATTTAAGATGTTTGCCATTTCAGGCTCAATATTACTTATTGCTATAGCTATCTTAATAGTGCGATATGGTCACGTTCGTTTCCCTTACTCCGAAGACAATTAAAATGTTTCTTTAGTATGGACAGATTTGGGACAAACTCGTTTTTACTTGATTTTTCTAACTGATTTCTTTTTGACAGCAATCTCTCGCTTATAAAGCCCAGAGCGTCCTCCAGACTTTTCCACTAAGTGGATATTTGAGATTACCATCGTACGGTCTACTGCTTTCACCATGTCATAAATGGTGAGGAGGGCGATGCTGACGGCTGAGAGAGCTTCCATCTCAAGACCAGTTTGTGCGAAACATTCACATGATGATTGACATGTAATGATATTATTTTTTTTATCAATACTAAAGTTAATATCGATTTTAGATAAATTAATTGTGTGACAGAGTGGGATGAGCTCCCAAGTTTTTTTTGCCGCCTGAATGCCAGCAATTCTTGCGGTATTAAGCACATCACCTTTTTTAATTGAATTATCTTGAATTAATTTTAAAGTTGTTTTGTTTAATTGTATTGATCCCTCTGCAATTGCTTTTCTATGTGAAATAGCTTTATCGGAAATATCAACAAGTTGTGCATCACCTTTTTGATTAATGTGAGTAAGTTTTTTCATAAATTTAATTAGATTATCTTCCCAAACTTAGATGTAAGTGATTATTAATCTAGGTATCATACCAATGATGAAATTTAAAGTTACATTATTGGCGAGTTTTTTTTGTTGCCTATCTGTTTTTGCCAATGAATTACCTGATCTGGGTGATTCATCGCAACTTGTTATATCCGCCAAAGAAGAGCAGGCTATTGCTAGAGCTATTTTAAGAGAAGTCGCAGTTAGTCCTGAAATTATTCAGGATATTGAGGTAATTGATTATCTGAAAAATTTGGGCAATAGATTAGTCGCATATAGCCCTAATAAAACACAACAGTTTAATTTTTTTGTAGTGAATGAATCATCTATTAATGCTTTTGCGATGCTAGGCGGTGTAATTGGGGTTCATACAGGTTTAATTTTAGCTTCAAATAGCGAATCAGAGGTTGCTAGTGTCCTAGGTCACGAAATTGCTCACGTGACGCAAAGGCATTTGCCAAGAATGATTGCTCAGCAGAAAAATGACACAATTAAAAGTGTATTAGGTATTGCTTTGGCACTTCTTGTGGCAAGAGCTAATCCACAATTATCAGCTGGAACTATGACTGCAGCTTCGGCCATGGGCGTTCAAAAACAATTAGACTTCACAAGAGAGAATGAGAAAGAAGCAGACCGTGTGGGGTTTCAAATATTAACAGATGCGGGTTTTGATGGTCGAGCAATGGTTTCGTTCTTCGGAACTCTTCAAAAGGGATCACGTTTTTCAGAAGGTGCTGCACCTAGCTTCTTAAGAACACACCCTATAACGACTGAACGTATAAGTGATATGTCAAACAGAGTTAAAGATACTCGTTATCGACAAATACCGGATAACCCAGATTTTGTATATATCAAATCAAAATTGAGAGCTATAAATGGCACCCCTCAATCAGCAGTTGCTGAGTTTGAAGGAAGTATCAAAGATAAACGCTATATGAATGAAGCCGCCGAACGATACGGCCTAGCAATAGCTTATATGAGGAAGAATGATTTTGTTAAAGCCAGACAAGAGGTTGAGTGGTTAAAAACAAATGCTAAAAAGGATGCGCTTATTGAAACACTCGCATGTAAATTAGAGGTCGCAACAAATCAACCAACACAAGCATTAAACCTATATTTAAAGGCTCTAAATATATACCCTAATTATCGAGCCTTAATTTACGGATTAGCAGAACATTATTTAATGACAAATGAGCCAGAAAAAACTATAAGGTTAATTAATGATAAGTTAAATATTTATCCAGATGATAGTTATTTCTTTGAATTACTCTCTAAGGCTTATTCAAAACAAGGCAAAGAATTACTCCAATACCAAGCCCAATCCGAAGCTTATTATCGTAAATTTAATTTGCCTAGAGCAATAGAGCAAATGGAATTTGCTGCGAAATCTAAAGATGGCAATTTTTATCAAAAATCAATTGTTGAGTCTCGTTTGAAACAATTGATTTTTGAAAATAGTTTGGAAGACATCAACAAAAAATAAGACTCTATTTTTAATCAATTTAGCTTTGTTGTATAAAATGATAAGTAAAATAAATCATTAATATAATAACAATTGATTATACATATCAATAAGACTTTCCTATAATCATCACTTTTTAACCAACCAAAGAAGGAGAAAACGATGTCTTCATTAGTTAATACTGAAGTAAAACCGTTTAAAGCAACAGCATTTCATAATGGCAAGTTTGTTGACATTACAGAAGCAAATCTCAAGGGAAAATGGTCAGTTGTTATTTTTATGCCAGCGGCATTTACATTCAACTGCCCAACAGAAGTTGAAGATGCAGCTGATCATTATGCAGAATTCCAAAAAGTAGGTGCAGAAGTTTACATTGTGACAACCGATACACATTTTTCACATAAAGTTTGGCACGAGACTTCACCTGCTGTTGGTAAGGCAAAATTTCCATTAATTGGAGATCCTACGCATCAACTAACGCGTGCATTTGAAGTACATATTGAAGAAGAAGGCTTGGCATTGCGTGGAACTTTCATCATTAATCCAAAAGGTGAAATTAAAACAATGGAAGTACATGACAATGCAATTGCGCGCGATGTTAAAGAAACATTGCGTAAATTAAAAGCTGCACAATATGTAGCTAACAATCCAGGTCAAGTATGTCCAGCAAAATGGCAAGAAGGAGCTAAAACAATTGCTCCATCATTAGACCTTGTAGGTAAGATCTAAATAGAAAAATGAATCCCAGGCCATATATTGGCCTGGGCATTTCTAAACTAGATTAATGTTTAAGGAAATATAATGGCTCTAGACTCAGCAATCAAAAATCAACTTCAAGAATATATGACCAGGCTTGTTAATCCAATTAAGCTTGTGGCTTATGTCGACGAAAATCCAGCATCTAAAGAAATGTTAGAGATGCTAGAAGAAGTTGGGTCTTTGTCGGAAAAAATTACATTAAGTAAAGAAGAAGATACTTCGAAAAGAATTCCTTCTTTTGAAGTAAATAAAGAAAAGGAAATTTCTGGTATCACTTTCGCAGGCATTCCATCAGGGCATGAATTTACATCTTTCGTTTTGGCGCTTCTTCAAGCCAGTGGATACCCTCTAAAAATAGAAGCTGAAAAAATAGAACAAATTAAAAATATTGAAGGCAAGTTTCATTTTGAAACTTATATTTCATTAAGTTGCCATAATTGTCCAGATGTTGTTCAGGCATTAAATGCAATGTCTATCATTAATCCAAATATTTCCCATGTGATGATTGATGGCGCATTATTCCAAAAAGAAGTTGAAGATAAACAGATTATGGCTGTGCCAACAATTTTCCTTAATGGAAAAACTTTCGGCCAAGGAAGAATGGAGCTTGATGAGATTGTAAATAAGATTGACTCAAGTGCAAGCTTAAAAGAAGCTGAAAAATTATCTAAAAAAGAAGCCTATGATGTTTTAATTATTGGGGGAGGCCCAGCAGGCGCATCGGCTGCAGTTTACAGTGCGCGAAAAGGTATTCGCACGGGGATTATTTCTGAGCGTTTCGGTGGACAAGTAATGGACACCTTAGGCATAGAAAATTTTATTTCTGTAAAAGCGACTGAAGGTCCAAAATTAGTTGCAGCTCTTGAAGAGCATGTAAAAGAATATGAAGTTGATATTATGAATTTGCAACGCGCAAAAAGCGTTAAAAAAAATGATTTGGATTCATTATTTGAAATAGAACTTGAAAACGGCGGAAAACTTAAAAGTAAATCAGTGATTGTTGCAACTGGAGCAAGATGGAGAGAGTTAAACGTTCCCGGCGAAAAAGAATTTAAAGGTAAGGGTGTCGCATATTGCCCTCATTGTGATGGTCCATTATTTAAAGGAAAACATGTTGCAGTGATTGGAGGAGGAAACTCCGGTGTTGAGGCTGCAATTGATCTTGCGAATATCGTAGGACATGTCACTCTTTTTGAGTTTGCATCTGAACTCAAAGCTGACGACATCCTTCAGAAAAGACTTTATAGTTTATCCAATGTAGATGTCATATTAAATGCCCAAACTACCGAAGTGATCGGTAAAGATAAGGTGAACGGCATGATTTATCTAGATCGAAAAGCAAATGAGAAGAAAACTATCGAGCTTGAGGGTATTTTTATTCAGATTGGATTATTGCCAAATACTGACTTTGTAAAAAACACTGTAGATCTTTCAAAGTTTGGTGAAATTATGATTGATAATCACAATCAGTCTTCATTACCAGGTTTGTTTGCTGCAGGCGATGTAACAACCGTACCTTATAAGCAGATTATTATTGCGATGGGAGAGGGGGCCAAAGCTTCTCTTGGTGCCTTTGATTATCTTATTCGTCAATAAGCTAAATCTTATTAGCTTCTATAATTTCTTTAAGTAATGGCAATGTGATCGGTCTTTTATACGTTAAAGACCATTGATCCAAAGCCTCTAATATAGAAAATAAATTTGGCATATCCCGTTTTAGATATTTTAGGCAATAATCAATAATATCCATACCCAGTTTCATACCTCTTTCATCTGCATGTTTTAAAAGAGCCAGTTTTTTTTCTTCATCGGACAGGCCTATAACTTCGTAAGTAACGCCCCAAGCAAGTCTTGTTGCTAAATCTTCTCTTAATTTCATTTGGAGGGGAGAGTGAAGTCCTGTCACCAACATATTTTGTTTGGAATCTTTGCATCGATTGTAAGTATTAAACAATTCGATTTGACCTGCCTCATCAAGTAAATGAACATCATCATGAATGACAAATCCATGATCTGATGCAATATGAGCCAAATGAGATTTGCCCGAACCCTCATTGCCCCATAAATATATAAATTGAATGGGTAATTGATGAGAGATGATTTGCTTTAAAGTATGAACTGCTTCAATATTTTGACCCACTACAAAATTTTCAAAAGATTGTTTTGGAGTTGGAGATAGAGCTAATAGCATTTGTTTCATATCAATGGGAAGTTTATTTAGATAAAGATAGCCTTAATTATGCACATCTTTAAAATATATTTCGGTTAAAATTTCAATTATAACGACTAACCCAATTGTTTAATGAAAGAGAGTTAATCTTTTGAATAAAGATGACACAAAAAAAGATACCCAATCGATCACTTATCGGGATGCAGGGGTGGATATTGAGGCAGGTGATCAGCTAGTTGAAAGAATTAAGCCTTTTGCAAAAAAAACCATGCGAGCCGAGGTTTTAGGTGGTATCGGAGGTTTTGGTTCATTATTTGAAGTTCCTAAAAAATATAAAGAACCTGTTCTGGTTTCAGGCACTGACGGAGTAGGTACAAAACTTAAATTAGCATTTGAATTAAATAAACATGACACTGTTGGAATTGATTTGGTTGCTATGAGTGTCAACGATATATTAGTGCAAGGTGCTGAACCTTTATTCTTTCTTGACTATTTTGCATGCGGGAAGCTTGATGTAGAAACAGCATCTCAGGTTATTAAAGGTATTGCGGAAGGTTGTGTACAGTCTGGTTGCGCTCTTGTAGGAGGGGAAACAGCAGAAATGCCTGGCATGTACCCTGAAGGTGAATACGATTTAGCTGGATTCGCAGTAGGCGTTGTAGAAAAAAGTGAAATTATTAATGGTAAAAAAATACAATCCGGTGACGCAGTCATTGGACTTGCATCTAGCGGAGCGCATTCAAACGGATATTCCTTAATTAGAAAAATTATCAGTAATGAGAAGGCTGATTTCTCAGGTTCTTTTGATGGAAGGACATTAAGAGATGTTGTAATGGAACCCACCAAGCTCTATGTAAAGTCTGTCCTTAGGCTCAAAGAGGCAATTCAAATTAAAGGTATGGCTCATATTACGGGGGGCGGCATTACTGAAAATATCCCACGTATTTTAGGCGAAGATTTAATGGCAGAAATTCAATCATCAAGTTGGCCATTACCAAAACTTTTTCAATGGCTACAAGATAAAGGAAATATTTCAAATACAGAGCTTTACCGTACATTTAATTGTGGAATAGGTATGGCTATAGTCATTGATAAAAATGATGTTGCTAAAGCAAAGCAAATCTTGCAAGAATCCAATGAGACAGTTTATGAAATAGGCATCATTAGAGAACGCCAAGCTAATGAGCATCCTACTATGGTGATTTAATATAAATATGAAAAAATTATTGCCATTTAAAACGTGGCTAGCATTTTTTTTATTCATATTTAATACATTAGTTTTTTCAAAAGAGCTGCCAAACATTTTAGAGTTGAAATATGAGTTAACTCAAAATGGAGAATTGCTAGGTACTGTCATTGAAAAATTTACATCTGACGAAACAGGAAAATATCATATTGAGAGTGTAACAAAAGGAATTGGTCTCTATGCTTTATTTGGAGATCGTGTAGTGATAAGTGAGGGTAATATTTCACCAGAAGGCTTGAAACCAAAACACCTTGAAGTTCATCAAGGAAATAATCAAAGTAAAGATGCAATTGTAGATTTTGATTGGGAAAACCAAGTACTAGTTACTCGTTATAAAGGAGTAGAAACAAAAGAAAATATAGAAAATAAAACACAAGATTTAATTAGCTACTTATATCAATTAAATTTTGAAAATTACGATGCATCAATGATAGAGTTCTCAGCAGCAACAGGAAAAAAATATAAAAAATATCAGTTTAAGATCCTAGATAAGAAAGCGATGCTTTCATTTGGAGATATAAACTTTGAGACTATCTTCATGCAAAGCATAGCTGAAAAGGATGGAAAGCCTGAAACTCAAATATGGCTAAACAATAAATCCTATAAATTACCAATTCGTATTCGTTATCAAGAAAAAAATGGTTCAACATTAGAACAAAATTTGGTACAGGCGAATATAGATCTCAATGGACTTTGACCGTATAAAAATAATACTGAAAAGTAATCACGTAAAATTTTTGTTGGCCATCTTTGTCTCAATTTTAGTCCATCTTTTTTTATTGGGAGGCATTGATTTATACAACCCATTTTTTTTAAAAAATTCCGATAATCCTAATATTGTTATTGAAAGCCACCTTGAAGCACCTTTAAAAAAAGAAGAAGGATTAACAAAGAAAAAATCATCCACACCTAAAAGAAATAAGCAGACAGATAATAATTCAAATGAAAAAAAAGACAATTCATCAAAAGATTTGAATCAAGAGATTCAAAATAATGAATTAAATGAAACTTCTCAATCTATTGATAAAAAAGAAATTCAGTATAAAAAAGTAGTTATTGATTATGATGTAAGAAGAAGCTTGGACGGATCGCCTGTAGGTGCTGCAAGAACTATATATTTCTTAGGAGAAAATAATCAATACAGCATCAAAAATGAAGTTGAAGCAAAAGGGTTTGTGTCTCTTTTTTATTGGAATAAATTACAGCAGACAAGCGATGGAATTATAACTCCAGAGGGCCTGAAGCCAAAAAATTATCATTATCAATTTGGAAGCAAAATTGACAATTTAGCAGTTTTTGATTGGGAGTCTAAAAAAATAATTACCACAACAAATGGAAAAATAAGCGAATTTGATATGTTGGAAGGCTCACAAGATATGTTAAGTTTCATGTATCAATTTATGTTTGAACCTCCTCTTGCAAAAATGAAAATCTATATTACAAATGGGAAAAATTATAAACCATACGATTATTCATATATTGGAGAGGAAGTTATTGAGACTGACATAGATAAGATTCTAACATTGCATATAGCAAAATTTAATTACAACAATGAAGAAAGAATAGATTTGTGGCTTGCAAAAGATTATAAATATCTTCCTATCAAAATAAGGAAGACAGAAAAAGATGGAAGTATTTTAGATCAGTCTACAAAAAAAATTGAAATCGAGAGTTTAGGACCTTAAATATGCTTAACCTAAATTTAATACAACATTGCGCAAATATTTTAGGGGAAATATTAGACTTTCATGGACCTGCAGACATGAAATTAAGTAACTATTATAGAGATCATGGCGAGCTTGGACAGAAAGACAGAGGAGAGATTGCTGAATGCATCTATGGCATTATTAGGCGACTCAGATTTTTAAAAAAACTAAATGATGACGATCTTAACTACAAAAAGCTTGTAATTGCTTGGCTAATAAAAATTGAAGGCAGAAGTATTCGTGACTTAGAGCATGGGTTAAGTAAAGAAGAAATCGAATGGGCTAAATCATTAAAATCAAGAGATACAGAAAAATATACATGGCCAGAAAAATTGAGTTTACCTGATTGGCTTTGGGATTTATTAGTTGAGCAGTATGGTATTGAAGAAGCAGTGCTTTTGGGCAGAAGTTTTCTTGAGCCAGCCAAACTAGATATAAGAGTTAATACTATAAAAATGAGTAGAGATGAACTAATTAAATTGCTTACAAAAGAAGTCGCTGATATTGAGGTCATGACATACTCGCCCACAGGAATCAGAATTCCCAGGGGAACATCATTAAGCCGAAATCCATTGTTCATTGAAGGAAAAATTGAGGTTCAAGATGAAAGCAGTCAAATATTAAGCTTTGTTATAGATGCAAAAAGAGGAATGATGGTTGCAGATTTTTGTGCTGGAGCAGGCGGTAAGAGTCTAGCAGTAGGTGCAATTATGAAAAATACTGGACGGATATATGCTTATGATATTTCTGAAAAAAGAATTATTAATTTAGGTAAGCGATTAAAAAAATCTGGATTATCTAATTTATTCGCGCAAAAAATAAAAAATGAAAAAGATACCAAATTAAAAAAATTAAATGGTAAGTTTGATCGAGTGCTTGCTGATGTACCATGCAGTGGAACCGGTACTTTTAGAAGAAATCCAGATTTAAAATGGAAAAATTCTATGCAAGATCTTGATGAGCTTAATGTCAAACAATTAGCCATTCTTGAGGAGGCAAAAAAGCTTGTAAAAAAAGAGGGTCGATTAATTTATTCTACGTGTAGTCTTTTGAAGAGAGAGAATGAGTCCATTGTTGAGAATTTCTTAAAAAATAATAAGAATTTTAGATCTATTTCTGTTGATGAAATATTAACAAAAAATCAAGTACCACTTTCTACAGGTAATTTTTTAAAATTAACCCCCCATCATCAAAAAACAGATGGTTTTTTTGCCGCAGTACTTCAGCGTATAGATTAAGCAGATGAAACATACGACAAATCATCAGATTTTAATTGGGGCACTCTTTGGTTTATTGATTGGCCTCTATATCAAACTCAATCCTTATGGGGTTGGGAGTGATTCAATTATTAATGTGGCTGATCTTATTTCAGATATATTCGTCTCTTCTCTAAAGATGGTATTAATTCCAGTGATATTCTTTTCCATATCTGTAGGTATAGCTAATCTTAGCGGACATAAGCAGTCATCAAGAATTTGGTTTTTAACATTTTCATTCTTTTTTATTTCCATGGCTCTTGCAATTATATTGGGACTTGGATCAATGAACTTATTTGAGCCAGGGCGAGGTATGTCTTTATCTGTTTTTAGTGAGCAATTAAATAATTTTCACATAACATCAATTCCCCTTTCTGGATTCATTAAACAATTTCTTAGTGGTATTTTTGTTAATCCATTTAAAGCAATGACTGAAGGAAATATTTTAGGGGTTATTACATTTTCGATATTAGTAGGCTTTGCAATTGCAAAAGGTGGAAAAGAGTTTTTTGAGGTAAAACAGATATTCAATGGTTTATTAGGGATTACTATGAAGATAGTATCTTGGATTGTAAAATTTTCTCCTTACG
>JBEEPP010000001.1:0-31572 GCA_041191045.1 Pseudomonadota bacterium | reverse complement strand
TTAAAAATTTGGCTTCAAGATTATGCTTTGGGTGATCTTACCGATTATCAAGGCATTAAATCTGGTATCACGAATACCAACTATTTTTTGATGACAGCGCATGATCGTTTTGTACTAACACTCTTCGAAAAAAATACGATAGAAGACCTACCTTATTTTGTAGATCTTATGCATCATTTAGCAGGTTATTCATTTTTATGTCCCAAGCCAATTTTCAAGAAAAATGGTACAGCTTTAAGTATTTTAAAAAATAAACCTGCTTTAATTGTGACATACTTAAAAGGGAAAGAACTCTCAAAACCCGAAGTCAATCATTGCGCAGCTGTAGGTAAAAGCTTGGCAGAACTCCATGTGAAATCAGCCAATTTTGAGTCCCAACATCAAAATACAAGAGATCTAAACTGGATCAAAAAAACTGCTGACTCATTATTTAACCTGTTACCTCAAGATGAGAACCAATTGCTAAAAGAAGAAATTCTTTACCAAGAAAAACAAAATTATAAACTCCCTAAATCTACAATTCATGGAGACTTATTTAGGGATAATGTATTATTTTTAAATGATGAGGTAACAGGCTTTATAGACTTCTATTATGCATGTACAGATTTTATTATTTTAGATGTAGCAATTGCTGTAAATGATTGGTGTGTGAATGATGATGGTTCTTTTGATAAGGCTAGATTGAATGCTTTCTTAGATGCCTACAAAAAGATAAGATCATTTAATGATGATGAAAATCAAGCTTGGAATAATGTTTTGAGATTAGCGTCTCTTAGATTTTGGGTTTCTAGGCTTAATGATTTCTACCATGTAGAAGAAGGTGAACTTACCTACACAAAAGACCCTAATCATTTTAAGAAAATTTTAAAGCAACGTATTAGTGAATAAATTTTAAGGTTAATTCATATGAAAAAAATTACATTCCGAGATTCCATTCGTTGGAACAAAGAAAGTTTTGTACTCTTTAAAAAAACATCAAATCAATCATTGATGCTGAGCCTAGCATATCTCTTTATTTTTATGCTTTTACCTTCAATGCCTATAGTTCAAGTTTTTTCAATTGCATCTATTTTAATTTGGCCAATATTTTTAGTATTCGCAGTGAACTTCTATAAAATTCATGATAAAAATAAGGCTGAGAAATTTTTAGCGATATATGAAAAAATTAAACCCAAGCTAGTCACATTATTAACACTTGGCCTTATATGCTTATCATATGCTGGCCTAGTGTCAATGGTGTTAAATTCTGAAATGCAAGAATTTATTAAATTATCAGAAAACAATAGTGAGTTAATTAGCGTGATTAATAATTTTGTACCGATGATAGGAAAATTAATCCTATTGTTACTTCCATTGCTTATGGCGACGTGGTTTTCACCGATGCTAATCGTTTATAACCACTATTCACTCTTTAAGTCGATTAAATCAAGTATTGCCGGATGCTTAATGTATATCGCTCCATTAGCTCTTTCATGGCTTATTTTTTCAACAACAGCGATATTATTTATGTTGTCCTGTGGATTGTTTATTGGATCTCTAGCTTCGTTCCTTCCTTCGATCGGGCCTTTATTGATGGGTGCGATTATTTTCTTTGCACTACTTGTAATTACATCTGTGATGTTTGCATTTCAATATATCAGTTACCGTGATATTTTTAAGTCAGCCAAAAGTTATTAGTGTTTAAAAAGTTTTGCATATTCCATGGCAAGCCATTTTGTGCCTGCTTTATTAAATTTAATTTGAATTCTTAAGTCGTCGGAATTACCTTCATAACCTAGAACAGTTCCTTGGCCAAATTTTTCATGCATGACAGATTCACCAATTCGCCAAGTATGCTTTTGCTGACTAGGTTGCGAGTAACTCTCTTCAATTTGATCCACATTATTTTTAAAATTAATAGTATTAATGTTTTTAACAAGACTCTCAGGAATCTCCTCTAAAAATCTTGAAGGCATTCCATATCTTGTTTGACCATGAAGCATTCTTGATAGCGCATAACTTAAATATAATTTTGAACGAGCTCTTGTTACAGCAACATACATAAGCCTTCTTTCCTCTTCAAGACCTTTGGATTCAAATAAACTTTGTTCGTGAGGACATAATCCTTCTTCTAGGCCAGAAATAAATACTACGTCAAATTCTAAGCCCTTAGATGAGTGAATCGTCATGAGCTGGATAGCATCTGCACCTTCACTGGCTTGCATATCACCACTTTCTAATGAAGAATAATTTAAAAAATCTCCAAGTGGATTTGAAGATTCATTATTATCATTATTTAGGAAAGTTGCAGCAGCAGAAACTAATTCATTTAAGTTAGAAACTCTGTCTAGGCCATCTTTTTCATTGGTGTAGTGATCTTTAAGTCCTGATTCATTGATAATAAGATCAATCATTTGAGGAAGAGTAAGCCCTTCAAAACCACTTTCAATATGTTTTATGAGTTGGATAAAATAAGGCAAGCCCTTTTTAATTACAGAAACTTGATCAGATAATTTCTCCGCGGCATCCCATAAACTACAACCATCTCGCCTAGAGATATCTTGAAGGCTTTCTAATGATCGACTTCCAATACCACGCGTTGGAAAATTTACAATTCTCAAAAATGCACTGTCATCATTTTTATTTGCAATAAGTCTTAGATAAGCTATGGCATGTTTAATTTCAGCGCGTTCGAAGAAACGTAAACCACCATAGACGCGATAAGGTAGGTTTGATGAAAAAATATTGTGTTCAAGAACACGAGACTGAGCATTGCTTCTATAAAGAATAGCAATATGATTGAGAGAGATGCCTTCTCTATGAAGCATTTTGATTTCATCTACTATAAATTTAGCTTCATCAATATCAGTATGACCAGTATAGATTCTAATAGGGTCGCCTTCCCCAGCTGATGTCCATAAGTTTTTGCCTAATCGATTTTTATTGTGATCAATGATGGCATTTGCTGTATTGAGGATATTACTTTTGGATCTGTAGTTTTGTTCGAGCTTAATAATTTGTTTGACATGAAAATCTCTTTCCATATCTTTCATATTTCCAACTCTTGCACCTCTAAAACTATAGATAGATTGATCATCATCCCCTACAGCAAATACAAAACTGCTATTGCCCGCAAGAAGCTTTAACCACTTATATTGAAGCTCGCTTGTATCTTGAAATTCATCAATTAGAATATGTTTGAATCGATCTTGATAGTGTTGACGTATTACTGCATTTTTTTCAAAAAGCTCATAGCATCTTAAAAGTAATTCACCAAAATCAACTAAGCCTTCTTTTTGACATTGCTTTTCATATTCAAGATATATTTCATTTAATTTTTTTGAATGTGTGTCGTAAGTGTCGACATGAGCAGCTCTTAATCCCTCATCTTTACATCCATTAATATAGTGCTGCACTTGTTTTGGTGCATAAACCTCATCGTCCACATTCATGGTTTTCATAGTTCTCTTGATGAGAGATAACTGGTCCTGACTATCTAGAATCTGAAATGTATCAGGTAAGTCTGCATCTCTTGCGTGCGTTTTAAGAAATCGATTGCATAAACCGTGGAAGGTGCCGACCCACATACCTCTTGTATTAATGGGTAGTTGCATGGTGATTCTTTGTAGCATTTCCTTTGCAGCTTTGTTGGTAAATGTTACGGCAATAAGTCCAAAAGGACTTACCACATTCGTTTGGATAAGCCATGAAATTCTAGAAGTTAATACTTTAGTTTTGCCGCTCCCTGCGCCAGCTAAAATGAGAGCAGATTCATTTTGAAGCGTGACAGCTTCAATTTGTTTTTCATTTAGATCTTTGAATTGATTTTGATTGGGAAGGGATACATTCATGAGGTGTAATGCTATCCTAAATTATTGGAAGATAAAAAAAAGATTAAAAAAAAGACCTCGTAAGAGGTCTTTTCTTATTGATGCTTTTGAGTTACATCATACCGCCCATGCCACCCATGCCACCCATACCGCCCATATCACCTCCGCCCATTGCTGGAGCGTCGTCTTTAGGGAGTTCAGCTACCATACAGTCAGTTGTTAACATGAGGCCAGCTATGGATGCTGCATGTTGTAATGCAGAACGAGTAACTTTAGTGGGATCTAGAACACCCATCTCAACCATGTCGCCATAAGTTTCATTTGCAGCGTTAAAGCCATAGTTGCCTTTACCAGCTACTACGTTATTAACTACAACTGATGGCTCTACACCAGCATTTGCCACAATTTGTCTTAAAGGCTCTTCAACAGCGCGAAGCACGATTCGAATGCCTGCTTCTTGGTCTGCATTTTCACCTTTAACTTTAGCAATCGCATCACGAGCTCTAATTAAAGCAACGCCACCACCAGCTACAATACCTTCTTCAACAGCAGCTCTTGTTGCATGAAGTGCATCTTCAACACGCGCTTTCTTTTCTTTCATTTCAATTTCAGTCGTTGCACCTACTTTGATCACAGCAACACCACCTGCGAGTTTTGCAACACGTTCTTGAAGTTTTTCTTTATCGTAATCGCTTGTCGCTTCTTCGATTTGTGTTTTGATTTGAGCAATACGTGACTTAATATTTTTTTCGTCACCTGTGCCATCGATGATGATGGTATTTTCTTTGCCCACCTCAATTCTTTTTGCTTGGCCTAAATCTTCAATTTTAATTGTTTCTAATTTCAAACCTACTTCATCTGAAATTACTGTGCCACCAGTAAGAATTGCAATATCTTCAAGCATTGCTTTTCTTCTGTCACCAAAACCAGGAGCTTTGACTGCAACAGTTTTTAAGATGCCACGAATATTATTGACTACTAAAGTCGCAAGCGCTTCACCTTCAATATCTTCAGCGATAATAAGGAGAGGACGGCTTGATTTAGCAACCTGCTCAAGCGCTGGAAGTAGATCTCTAATGTTAGAGATTTTTTTGTCATGTAATAAAACGTATGGATTTTCTAATAATGCAATTTGACGATCTGCATTATTAATAAAATACGGTGAAAGGTATCCGCGATCAAATTGCATACCTTCTACAACGTCAAGCTCGTTTGTTAGGCCTGATCCATCTTCTACAGTGATTACACCTTCTTTGCCCACTTTGTCCATTGCGTCTGCAATGATTTGTCCAATTGAATGATCAGAGTTAGCAGAGATAGAGCCTACTTGAGCAATCTCCTTGCTTGTTGTACATGGCTTACTTAATTTTTTAAGTTCAGCAACGCCACCTTCAACAGCTTTGTCGATACCTCTTTTAAGATCCATAGGGTTCATACCTGCTGCGACTGATTTCATACCTTCGCGAATAATAGCTTGGGCTAGTACAGTTGCAGTGGTTGTTCCGTCACCTGCGATATCGGATGTTTTGGATGCAACTTCTTTAACCATTTGTGCACCCATATTCTCAAATTTATCTTTAAGTTCGATTTCTTTTGCAACGGATACACCATCTTTAGTGATTGTAGGTGCGCCGAATGAACGCTCTAAAACAACATTTCTTCCTTTAGGACCAAGTGTAACTTTTACTGCGTTTGCCAAAATATTTACACCGGTAATCATCTTTTGGCGAACGTCGTCACCAAATCTTACGTCTTTTGCTGCCATTTTTATTTCTCCAAAATATTTATGAATGAATGTTTAAGGCTTTATTCAACAATGCCCATGATGTCTTCTTCACGCATCACAAGTAACTCTTCGCCGTCAACTTTAACGGCTTGGCCAGCGTATTTTCCAAATAAAACTTTGTCGCCTACTTTGACGTCTAGTTTTTTAACACTGCCATCTTCGAGAATTTTTCCATTACCTACGGCTTGAACTGTGCCTTGGTCTGGTTTTTCTGTTGCGCTGTCAGGAATAACAATGCCTGATGCTGTTGTACGTTCTTCTTCAAGACGCTTTACTATTACGCGGTCATGTAAAGGGCGAATTTTCATTTCATATTCTCCTAATAGTGTATTCTTTGAAAATTAATCAAAATCGAAAACATGAGTGATTAGCACTCAATGTCATAGAGTGCTAATAATAGGGACGAAAGCCTAAAATTTCAAGTGTTATTTCGTTAACTGTATGAATCTAAACGTTATTTTTATATGAGCTATTACATAGAAAAGCAAAATTATCGAAAACTAGGACAGTCGGATTTACTTATTTCACCGATCACCCTCGGAACCATGACCTTTGGCGAACAAAATACGGAATCCGAAGCATTTTTACAACTTGATTGGGCGATATCACATGGCATTAATTTTATTGATACGGCTGAAATGTATCCCGTGCCTCCCAAAGAGAATACTTTTACGGCAACTGAAACAATCATAGGCCATTGGTTAAAAAAACAAAAAAGGGAAGATATTGTTCTCGCAACTAAAGCTGCAGGTCCAAGAAGGGCGCTCAATTGGATTCGCCAAGGACCGAAAGCCTTCGATGAAAAAAACTTACGCGAGGCAGTGGAGGGCTCTTTAAAAAGACTTCAAACAGATTACATCGATTTATATCAACTCCATTGGCCTGAGAGAAATGTGCCTATGTTTGGCCAGTATAAGTTTGATCCAAGTGCCGAAATGGAAGGCTCAAAATTAAAAGAGTGGGTGCCCATTTATGAACAGCTAGAAGCATTAAATAGACTTGTGCAAGAAGGTAAGATTAAATATATCGGCATATCTAATGAGCAGTCTTGGGGTGTGATGGAATTTATTCGTATTGCGAGAGAGAAAAAGTTGCCTCTCATAGCTTCAATTCAAAACTGCTACAACCTCATCAATAGAGGTCTAGAGTTTGGTATGACAGAAATTTTATACCGAGAAAAGATTGGCTTCTTAGCATACTCGCCCTTAGCATTCGGACATCTCACCGGGAAATATTTAAAAAATATAGATGCAAAAGGTCGCGTGACCCTCTTTAAAGGATTTGCCCAAAGATATGATAAGCCTAACGTATTCCCTGCTATTAAAGCATATGAAGCATTAGCATTGAAACATGGCATGACATTAACTGAGATGGCCTTAGCTTTTGCTTATCATCAGTGGTTTGTTACATCAACCATCATAGGTGCCACATCGCTTGATCAGCTGAAAGAAAACATTGAAGCTTACAAAATAATTCTCTCTAAAGAGTTACTGGATGAAATTGAAATCATTCATCTCACTCACATGAACCCAGCACCTTGATATATGAAGAACCAGCATTACATCGATAGAAGCTTAAAAAGTTTGTGGAATCCATGTACACAAATGAAAATTCAAGAGAGTCAATCTATCATCCCTATTAAGCGCGGAGACGGTGTTTGGCTATTTGACTATGATGACAAAAAATATTTAGATGCAATCAGTTCGTGGTGGGTCAATTTATTCGGCCACAATCAAAGCGAAATTAAAAAATATATTACAGATCAACTCGATTTTGTTGAGCACGTCATGCTTGCAGGCTTAACTCATGAGCCGGCTATAAAGCTTTCTGAAAAATTAAGTCATCTCACCAATCTAGGCCATGCTTTTTACGGCAGTGACGGATCTAACGCGATTGAAATTGCTATTAAGATGAGTGTGCATTATTGGAAGAATAGAGGCCAGCCAAAGAAGAAAAAAATAATTTATTTGCAAAATAGTTACCATGGTGAAACGCTCGGCGCCCTATCTGTAACAGATATTAAACTTTTCCGTAAAAACTACGCCTCTTTAATAAAAAAAAATAATCCTATCAAAACGCCAGATTGGCGATATGCAGATAAAGGCGAGACAGCAGAATCCTTCGCATTAAGATGTATTCAAGATTTGGAAAAATATTTTGCAGATAATCATCAATATATAGCTGCTTTTATATTGGAGCCACTTGTGCAATGTGCAACTGGGATGGGAATGTACCATTCAATTTATCTAGAAAAAGCTAGAGATCTTTGCACGCAATATCATATTCATCTGATTGACGATGAGATTGCAGTAGGTTTCGGAAGAACAGGAAAGATGTTTGCCTTTGAACATGCAAATATAAAACCTGATTTTATTTGTCTTTCAAAAGGATTAACCGGCGGCTTTCTTCCCTTGTCAGCTGTGCTAACCACTGATAACGTTTATATGGCTTTTTATGAAGATAAGATAGAAAAAGGCTTTCTTCACTCACATAGTTATACTGGAAACCCCCTCGCATGTAGTGCTGCATTAGGTACACTAAGTTATTTTGAAAATCATGATGTCATTAATCAAAACAATAAAACCTCAGCATATATTTCAGAGCGTATGGAAGCTCTATCAATATTACCAATTTCTAATTTAAGAAATATAGGAATGATATGGGCATTTGATCTTGATGGAGTAACAAAAAATATAATTAAAAAAATAAGTTCACAAGCTATTAATCTTGGTCTTTTAATAAGACCAATAGGCCATACCATTTATTTCATGCCACCTTATGTTATTAATCATGATGAAATAGACTTTATGATTGATACGACTTTTAATGTCATTCACTCATCTATATAAACATGCAAATACCATTCCTTATGCTTCTCTTATGGGTAAATCTAATATTTGCCGATACGGATATTAATGCAATCAATAAAATATTGAATCGTTCAGAGCTTTCAAAAGGTAATTACTCGCTTTTCATTAAAAATATCTCTAAAAAAGAAAAAGTTTTTAGTTATAACGAAAAAAAGGCATTCAATCCAGCTTCAGTGATGAAATTAGTTTCGACATACGCCGGGCTTCAGATTTTAGGCCCTCAGTATCAATGGAAGACGGAAGTGCTTTATAAAGGCAATATAAAAAATAAACATCTATATGGCGATCTCATTATTAAAGGTTACGGCGATCCGACACTTACTTACGCAGATTTTTCTGAAATTATTGAAAAAGTACAACAAAAAGGCATTAAGCATATTCACGGTAATATTATTTTTGATGAAAGCTTTTTTGGCGAACTAAAAAATCAAGATCTTATTGATGATAAAAAATATCGTGCTTATAACGTAAATCCAAAATCTTTTGTAGTTAACGAAAATACAATCAATTTTAATTTTTCGATCAGCGATGAAAAAATTAATATACAAACCTTTCCTGAAGTCCCAACATTAAAAGTCATTAACCATTTAAAACTTACAGATCAGGACTGCAATGAATGGAAGGATAATCTTGGTTATGAGGTAGAAACAAAATCTAATGCATCAGAAATTATATTTAATGGTAGCTTTGATAAAGCATGCGAAAGTAAGGATATCAATTTATCCATATTAAGCGCCAATCGATTATCTAAAGATCTATTTGAAAAAATTTGGAAGATGCATGGAGGAGTTATTGAGGGGGAGTTTAAAAATACATATCAAAATTTTACTGATACACATAAGATCCATGAACATCATTCAAAGCCTTTAAGCCTTGTAGTAAGAGATATAAATAAATATAGCCAAAATTTGATTGCCAGAAATTTATTGCTCACCATGCTCGCGGAAAATAATGGTAATCCAATCACTGAAAATGAGGCCGGAAAGTTTACAAAAGAGTCTTTGATTAAAGAAAAATTAAAACTAGACTCCCTTGAAATGGATAATGGCGCAGGGCTTTCAAGAAATGCAAAAATAAATGCAGGAGATTTAGGTTACTTGTTAGAAAAAGCATATAGCAACCTTTATATGCCTGAATTTATAGCATCACTTCCAAATATAGGTATTGATGGCACTTTGAAAAATAGAGGGAAAAAATTATCAGTCGCTAAGCATGCATATTTAAAAACTGGCAGTATCGAAAGTGTTAGCGCTATTGCAGGATATATTTTTGATAAGAATAATGATGTAAAAGTTTTTGTATTTATGGCAAATGATGCTAAAGCAAACCAATCATCTAAAATACAAGATGATCTAATTGAATGGACTTATCTTAATTAAACTTTGAGGAATGTTAATATGCGATATACGTACGTGTTTAAATTTATTTTAGCCTTTGGCATTATTTTATTTAATATTGACTTGATGTCTGCTGAGTCACAAATCTCATTAAAGGAAACAAAATTGGAAAAAAATGTTACTACATTAGTCATTAAAGATACTGTTTTAGGAAATGGACGACAAGCCGAAAAAGGTCTTGCTGTGACAGTGCATTACACAGGTTGGTTATATGATCCGAATCAAAAAGATGGCAAGGGTAAAAAATTTGATAGCTCATTGGATCGGAATGACCCTTTCGTATTTAATTTAGGGGGTGGTCAAGTGATTCGAGGCTGGGATGATGGAGTGGATGGTATGAAAATTCATGGCAAAAGAACGCTCATCATTCCTCCAGATATGGGTTATGGCTCTCGCGGCGCTGGCGGTGTTATTCCCCCGAATGCTACTTTAATTTTTGATGTTGAGTTGCTCGGAGTTAAATAATGAAAGCCAGAGTTAAATGGGTTGAAAATGTATGTTTCATAGGCGAGTCTGAGTCGAATCATTCAGTGATTCTTGATGGTCCCGAAGAATTGGGCGGTAGAAAATTAGGGATGCGTCCTATGGAGATGTTACTTATCGGCATGGGTGGATGCACATCGTTTGATGTAGTTACGATCCTAAAGAAATCAAGACAAGCTATTAGTGATTGTTATGCTGAAATTGAAGCTGAAAGGGCTGAGACAATACCTAAAGTTTTTACTAAGATTCACATTCACTTCGTTCTAAAAGGTAAAGACTTGGATAAAGATCAAGTAGAGCGCGCAATTAAATTATCAGCTGAAAAATATTGTTCAGCTTCCATTATGCTATCTAAGTCAGTTGAAATTACGCACGATTTCGAAATTAAAGAAGACATCTAAATACTCAATTAATTTTTAATGATTTTTAAATCAAGCGGCTCTTCATTTTCCATAACGGAAAGAAGGCGATCAATATTTGGATGTTTACCAGGATTTTTTTGTGCGTCTTCAGTATGTTCTGAATATAAATCAAGACCTTCAATTGCAGCATCAAGGGTAATTGCGCCAAAGAGTTTCCAGAGATGCTGATAGACTTTAACAGAGCCTTGGCTTCCTGGTTTATTTTCAATAGTGCCTATCAAAATATTATTTTTATAAATTTCGATACGATTAATATGATCTGAATTGTCGAGCGACAATAAAATGTCATTAAATTTTTGCATCGATTAAATTTTTGCCGAAAGTGTTGTCATAACTTTTGATGTCAACGACATGGCTTTTCTGACTTGAGGAGGCAAATCAACACCACCCAGTTCTTTTGCTTTGATTGCATGTTGTTCTTCGTCATCCGCCATAACTTCTAATATTTTGTTTGTCTTTAGATCTTTTTTTGAAATTTTATTTAAATGACCTGTTAAATGTTTTGTTACTTGTCGTTCTGTTTCAGCCAAGAAACCTAGGTTATATTTTTCACCTAAGGCGCTTGCAAAAGAGCCAATTAAAAAAGAGCCTGTGTACCATATAGGATTGAGGAAGCTTGTTTTGCCACCTAATTCACGTATTCTAGAATTACACCAATCAAGGTGATCGATTTCTTCCTTGGCAGCTTTTTTCAAAGATTTGGCACCCTCACCATGTGAATTAAAAAGAAGTTGTCCACTATATAAAGCCTGGGCGCAAACTTCGCCTGTGTGATTAACGCGCATCAACTCGATTGTGCGTTTTTTTTCTTCCAGAGTTAGTTCGTTTTCTTTAACGTTAAGGTCAGGTCTTGGTCGTGAGCCTTTAGGTTTGGCAAATAAAACCTTCAAGCCCTTATCAAACTCAATGATAAGTTGATCTATCATTTATTTTGAATAATCTGAAGACCTTTGAGTATATTCATTGCTTCTTGGAATTGCTTATCCGCTTTACTTCCGGGCTCAATTGGGCCTGATGGAGTATCAGAAGCCTTCTTTTTATCTTCTTCAGGTTTTTTGACCGGGGAAGTTACAGGCTTAGTCTCTTTATCTTTGGTAGCGATATTCGCATCAGCATCTTTTGGATTTGAAAGATGATTTGTGAGATCAGCTTCTTTAGTCATAAATGAGGGATCGCTTCCATCGTCAACGATGATGTCGGGCACAATACCTTTAGCCTGAATCGATCTTCCTTTCGGGGTGAAGTATCTTGCTGTTGTCATCTTAATTGCAGTGCCGTTATTCATAGGCAGAATACTTTGTACAGACCCTTTACCAAAACTTTGCATACCTACAATCAATGCTCTCTTATGATCTTGGAGTGCGCCTGCCACAATTTCAGATGCAGATGCAGATCCGTTATTCACTAAAACTGCCATAGGCGTTGATCTAATATCTTCCGGAAAGTCTTTAAGGTAATCATCTTTACCACCACCTTTTAGATAATTTTCAGGGGTTGCAGTAAGGTGCATTTTAGAATCTGGTGCACGGCCTTCTGTATAAACAACCAAATCACCTTTAGGCAAGAAAGCGGCAGAGACACCTACAGCAGCATTTAGTAAACCACCTGGATTGTTTCTAAGATCAAGTAATATGCCTTTAAAAGGAGCTTTATTTTGTTGACGAAGATTTTTTAAGAGTTTAGCTAGGTCTTCACCAGTGTGCTCTTGGAATTGCGCGACACGGACATAAGCGTAATTAGGTTCAGTAAGTTTTCCTTTAACGCTTTGTGATTTGATAATTGCGCGTACTAAAGTAAAAATTAAGGGTTTGGTTTCACCTTTTCTTAATACGGTAAGAACAATACTAGTGCCTGGCTTGCCACGCATTTTTTTAACGGAGTCATTAAGTGTTAACCCTTTTGTGGACGTTTCATCTAATTTCATAATGAGATCTCCACTTTTTAAACCTGCTTTATAGGCTGGACTATCTTCAATAGGCGAGATCACTTTTACAAAGCCATCTTCCATGCCGACTTCAATTCCAAGTCCTCCAAACTCACCCTGGGTTGCTTGATTTAAATCTTTAAAGTCTTCGATATTCAAAAAAGAAGAATGAGGGTCAAGGCCAGTCAACATACCATTGAGTGCTTCGTTAATAAGCTTCTTGTCCTCCACCGGCTCTACGTAATCAGATTTAATCTTGCCAAAAACTTCAGCAAAGGTTCTAAGCTCATCAATAGGAAGATTATTTTTTTCAGCCTTATCTGCAAAGACCGGTAGATTTAAACTGATGAGAACACCAATAATAGCGCCACAGGCTATGAGGGTAAATTTTTCGAATTTTGAGCGCATGAGTGACTTTCGTAATAAGCTAATAAGCATTAAATAATTAATAATGAAGTATTCTGTCTTTTTGTTTACCTTATATCAATAGCCTTTAATAAATATATTTTAAGAATAACTTTGAACTATGGGAACTAAATCTAAAACACATCAAATTGAAATTCAATTTTGTACTCAATGTGGTTGGCTTTCCCGAGCTTCATGGATGATGCAGGAAATACTAACAACTTTTCAGGATGAAATTTTATCTGTTACCTTAACCCCTAAATCGGACGGTATTTTTGAAATTTTCTTGGATAATAAAAAAATCTATTCCAGATCAGACTTTGGAGGATTTCTCGATATTAAGGATATCAAAAAATTGATTAGGGATAAAATTAGCCCTGAGAAAAATCTGGGGCATACAGAACTTTAGAGTGTTTCCTCTGGCTCAACTCTTGTTGCGCCATTGAATCTTTTTAACCAGTAGTTTTTTGTAAGACTTTCAACACGAATAGTTTTACCTGTTCGAGGTGCATGAATAAATTCATTATTTCCAACGTAGATACCTACATGAGAGTACTTAGATTTTCGTGTATTAAAGAATACAAGATCACCAGGTTGTAAGTCTTCAAATTTAATTGTTTCACCGATCTTACTAAGGGATCTGGCACTTGGTGGAAGACTAAGATTTAAAGCCTGTTCAAAGACATATTTTACAAATTGACTGCAATCAAAACCGGTTTCTGGTCTGGAGCCCCCCAATTTATATTTAATACCAGTAAGCTCATAAGCTTTATCAATAATGAGGGCAATATCGCTTTTCCATTGCTGACTATCTTCCGGGGTTACTTCAGAAAGTGGCCCTGTCTCTAATACACTTAAATTTGATAAATCTGTTTCCGCCCAAGATGGGCTCGAAAATGCGATCGATAGAAAGATGATTAAAGCTTTGAAATTCATAGTTTGAAAATGAGTAAATTTCTAGGATTTTATCATTTATAGAGGGTTTGTGAAATTGGAGTTTCATCTGCATGAGATAATTACATGATCATGAATGAAATATTTATCAAAGAATTTTTTAGCGAAAAAGGCGATCTTTCTAATAACATTGATGGCTATCGAGTGAGACAAGAGCAGATCGATATCTCGATCCTAATTGACGAAGCGATTACACATAAAAAAAAATTAATTGTCGAAGCGGGAACAGGCATTGGTAAAACTTTTGCATACCTTGTTCCGGCGTTTCTCTCGGGCGGCAAAATTATTATTTCTACAGCGACTAAAAATCTTCAGGATCAATTATTCACTAAAGACATTCCTATGATTAGGGACGCATTAAAAGTACCTGTGAGTTTAGCTATGCTCAAAGGTAGATCAAATTATTTATGCCATTTGAGATTAGAAAACGCCATGATTGAAGGTGCTTTTATGACCAAAGAAGATGTCACCTATTTGCATCTCGTAAACCAACATGCAAAGCATAGTGTTGATGGTGATAGAGCTGAATTAGATAGTATTCCAGAAAGCTCTTCTATTTGGCCGCAAGTCACTTCTACTAAAGAAAATTGTTTAGGTCAGGATTGTAGTTTTTATAAAGAGTGTTTTGTCATGAACGCCCGAAAAAAAGCATTAGCTGCAGATGTCACCATCGTCAATCACCATTTATTCTTTGCTGATCTTAATATGAAGGAGGAAGGTATATCTGAACTTCTTCCAAAAGCCACAACAGTTATCTTTGATGAAGCACATCAGATACCTGATATTGCTTCTATTTTTTTTGGAAAAAATATTTCGACGAGCCAGATAAGCGAGATAGTTCAAGATGGCTTTCAGATTTATTTAAAACATATGAAAGATGTTTCAGATTTTGAACCTATCCTAAATGATCTAGAAAAAGCAAATAAAGATTTTAGACTTGTCTTTCCAAAGGAATCTAATCGATACCCCTATCAAAAGATTTCTTCTTTTAATCGATTCGAATCCAGTTATCAAGAACTGGTTGAAAAACTCAAAAAAATGATTGAATTATTAACGCTTCATAAAGACCGGGATACGGAGATCGAAAAATATTTTGATAGTGCTAATGAGATACTCTCAAGTTTTGATGCTTGGCTTGAGGATAAAGATAACAATTCAATTAAATGGATTGAAGTTTATTCTCAGTCCGTGCAACTTAACAATACACCGCTATCTATCGCAGATATGTTTGCAAGCCATATAAATAATGAATCAACTTCATGGATTTTTACATCAGCAACACTCGCCGTAAAAGCTAACTTTGATCATTTCAAAAATCAGCTAGGCCTCCTAGATGCAGATTCACTTTCTAAAGAGAGCCCATTTAATTACGCTGAAAAAGCTTTACTCTTCGTTCCCAAAAAAATGCCAGAAGCTAATCACGAGAATTTCAACTTTGCGGTTGTGAATCAAATCTATCCTTTTATTAAAGCAAGTAAAGGCAGAGCATTTATTTTATGTACAACATTAAAATCTATGCGAGAAATATTTACACTCCTTCAAGATAAGATTGAAACAGATCAATTAGATTATCCAATCTATCTTCAAGGCGATGGTTCAAGAAATCATCTTTTAAATAAATTTAGAGAACACGGCCACGCTATTCTTATTGGCTCGTTAAGTTTTTGGGAGGGTGTAGATGTGAAGGGTGAAGCTTTGTCATTGGTAGTAATAGATAAATTACCATTTTTTTCACCAGAGGATCCGGTGCTTGCCGCAAGAATTGATAAAATTAACCAAAGCGGCAAGAATGCATTCATGGAATATCAATTACCCAATGCAGTCATTACTTTGAAACAGGGCGCCGGTCGATTAATACGTGACGAGTTTGATAAAGGGGTTCTTGTGATATGCGATACAAGGATTATTGATAAGGCTTATGGAAAAAGGATGTGGCAGAGTTTGCCTCCTTTCGCTCGAACGCGTGATGATTTAGAAGTCATCCAATTTCTAGAAAAAATTTAATTTATGAAAATTTTATCCTTAGATACTTCTTCTGAATTCATGTCTTTAGGGTTAAAGATTGATGAAGACTTTTATTCAGTTAATATCCATGCTGGACAGACTCATTCAGAATTAGTCTTACCTGAAATAAAAAAATTATTGGAAAGGTGTCAATTAACGACAAAAGATCTTGATGCTGTTGCATTTGGTAGAGGGCCAGGGTCATTTACAGGTATAAGAATCGCCTGCGGTATCGCATACGGACTAGGTTATGGTTCGTCAATTCCAGTTATTGGCGTGAACAATCTTTTAGCGCTCGCTGAGAGTTCGGGTAAAAATAAAGTGATAAGTGCTATTGATGCCAGAATGGGTGAAATATATTTAAGTGCTTATATAAAAGAGAGCAAAATATTTTCACAGCCAATCATTGAAGGGGTTTATAAGCCAGATCAATTACCTCAGCTTAAAGAAACTGGCTGGACATTGATTGGCAATGCAATCGAAACATACAAGAAAGAAATGATAGACCATTTTGACCAGCAAATAGATAATTTGGTAGACGGGCCCTATGAGATAGTCGAATCTATTTCAAGATTGGCAATACCTTTTATTAAAAATAAAGTATTTGAGTTGATTCATGCAGAGCCTGTTTACTTAAGAAATAAAGTGGCGTTTACTACCGAAGAACGAAAAGCATTGAATGCAATTTAGTGAATTTAAAGAGAATGATTTAAGCGCGATCGGATTGATTGAAAATGAAGTTCACGCTTATCCTTGGACGCATGGTAATTTTTTAGATTCGCTAAAATCAAATCACACATGTTTGATGATGAAGCTTAATGAAGAAATTATAGGCTACGCCGTCATGATGTTTGTATTAGATGAATGCCATCTTCTTAATATAAGTATAAAAAAAAGTATGCAAAAAAAAGGCTATGGATCTCATTTGCTTAATGAAGTTATTCGTCAGGCAAATTTAGCTCATGCAAAAACAATTTACCTTGAAGTAAGAGCTTCTAATCAAGCTGCTATTCATTTGTATGACAAACATGGATTTAATGAAATGAGTATTAGAAAAGATTATTATCGTGCTAAAGAAGGGCGGGAAGACGCAGTATTAATGGGGCTCGTGATTTGATGGATGCTGATTACAAAAAAAGAATCTTAAAAGAGCTTGAATTATTTCCTCTTTGGAAATTAAGAGACAAGCCTAACGATGAGATTTTTCTAAAGCAAGATACAAAGTCTATAGAGGTTGATTTATTTTTTGGATTCAAAATAGATTATGCAGGAGGATCTTTATTGCTTTTGAGCCGAAAATTTTTGCTAGGAACTGAAGAGGCTGCTCAAGACCTATTTTTAAACATTGCAAAATTTATCTCAACATCGATAAGTGAACATACATTCCAGAAAAATCATTTATTAAAGCTCACCAAAGATCAGATTGGCGGCATTTTTATAAATACTGCCCCAACGTATGTATTAGCTTTTGGATTCAATAATCAGTTCTTTGAGGAATACAAAACAAGTGATTTGATGAATAATATCTCTATGAACATTAAGCATACGCTTGATATAAATCATTTGCTTAAAAATCCCAAAGATAAGAAATTAGTTTTGGAAAATATTTTAGATTTAATGAAAGCTTTTTAAATTAAGAAAGAATATAAATGCTCGCATCAAAATTTTACATCTCAACGTTGAAGGAGGCGCCGTCAGAAGCAGAGCTTATCAGTCATAAGCTTATGATTCGCGCAGGCTTTATTAAGCGCCTAGGTTCAGGCCTTTATTCTTGGATGCCGCTTGGTTTAAAAGTTTTAAGAAAAATTGAAGTGATTGTGAGAAATGAAATGAATCAAGCTGGCGCGTTAGAGTTATTAATGCCAGCTATTCAACCAGCTGAGCTATGGGAAGAGACCGGTCGATGGGCTTTCTTCGGACCACAGATGCTAAAGATCAAAGATCGCCATGATCGAAATTTCTGTTTTGGTCCGACGCACGAAGAAGTTATTACTGATATTGCAAGGAAAGAAATTAATAGTTATAAGCAGTTACCCATTAACTTTTATCAGATACAGATGAAATTTAGGGATGAGATTAGACCTCGTTTCGGTGTGATGCGTGCTCGCGAGTTTTTAATGAAGGATGCTTATTCTTTCCATGTATCAAGAGCTTCATTACAAGAGACATATGAAAAAATGTATCAGGCCTATACCAATATTTTTAATAAGATAGGTCTTAAGTTTAGGGCAGTGAAAGCAGATACCGGGGCAATCGGCGGGGATGGGTCGCATGAGTTTCATGTTTTAGCTGATTCTGGCGAGGATGCGATTGCATACAGCTCAGTGTCTGACTACGCTGCTAATATTGAATTAGCAGAAGCGATTCTTCAGGATGACAAAAGACTAGATCCAAAAGAGCCGATGGTTAAATTTGACACACCAAAACAGACGACTTGTGAAGATGTGGCTAATTTGATTGGCGCCCGCATTCAAAAGACAGTAAAAACTATAGCCCTTGTCAATCAAACCAATGAAGCAAATGAATTTTTCTTAGTCCTTCTTCGAGGGGACCATGAGCTTAACGAAGTGAAATTATCCAAGATAAAAGACTTTGAGAATTTCCGTTTTGCAACGGACGAGGAGGTAAAAGAGCATTTAAAATGCCCTCCAGGATTTATTGGCCCCGTCGGAGTTAAATCTTCTATAAAAATTCTAGCAGATAAGTCTGTCGGCATTCTGTCTGATTTTATTTGTGGTGCAAATGAACCCAAACTTCACTTAAAAGGTGTGAATTTTGTGCGTGACCTCCCAGAGCCGATGCTTTTTGCAGACTTAAGAAAAGTGGTCGAGGGTGACATGAGTCCAGACAAGCAAGGCATTCTTCAGATATGTAGGGGCATTGAAGTGGGTCATATTTTCCAATTGGGCAATAAGTACTCTAAGGCAATGAAAGCAGAATACTTAGATGAAAATGGTCAGAGTCAAATTCTTGAAATGGGATGTTATGGCATCGGGGTGTCGCGCATTGTAGCCGCCGCTATTGAGCAGTCGCACGATGATAAAGGTATTATTTTCCCGATTAACATTGCGCCTTTTGAAGTGGCGATTGCACCCATAGGTTATGACAAAAGTGCTGAGGTTAAAGCTTCGGCGCATAAAATTTATGATGCGCTTAAAGCAATAGGTGTCGATGTCTTGCTTGATGATCGGGGTGAGCGTCCAGGCATTATGTTTGCTGAGATGGAGTTAATAGGTATTCCTTATAGAATCGTCATTGGAGATCGCAATTTAAAAGAGGGTAAAGTTGAATTCCAAGGTCGATTGGATCAAGAATCTAAGTTAATTGATGAAAATCAGATAGCTACAGAAATTAAATCTTTATTATTTTTCTGATTATCATATTAATTTTTTTAAGTGCATGATTTAATTGAATTATTTTTATCGGGCATTTATTACAAAATAATTACAATTAAGGCGTGTATTTATTAAAAAAAAGGTTTAATATTCGGCAAGTAGTTAGCGATCGATGACCTGGAAGACTAGGGGCAATTGATAACTAAGTGCTCAAGTACTAAAGCTCTTTGATGTGTATATAAAGTCAACTAACTTAGGAGATATTATGTCGAAATCATTAGCAGTAGCAATTAGTGTTGGTATTTTAGCAGCCGTATGGAATGCTCTCAGTGGCGACTATCTTGGCAGTATTGTTGCAACTAGTATTCCAGTGGGATTTATAGCATGGGCTTGTTCAAGCCTTGCAGGTAAGTCAGATGCAATGCAAAAAACAGTTATCGGTATGACTTTTGGTGCAATCGTTGCTTCCGTGGCAGTTATTATCGGAGGATTTGATTTGCCAGTGATAGGTGCAAGTGATGAAGTAGGTGTTGGTTTAGCTGCTCTCATTCTTGTATTGGTCTCAGGAAGAGTAAGTCAAGTCTCAAATGTCGGAATAAATGTTTTAGGTTTTGCCTCAGCTTTTACGCTATCACCAAATGCAACTAGTATCGCTGCAATGGATTTATCTAATCCTGTAGTTATTGTATTAGTTTCAAGTATCTTGGGCGTAGTTGCAGGTAATTTAGCAGGAAGACTTGCAGCTGCAATTAAATAATTGCTTTAAATGGCTCTTAAAAAAAGCGCACCTCAAGGGGTGCGCTTTTTATTTGGACTGACTAGAAATTTTAAATCCGTAATAGGTTCCGAATTCGCCCTGAGATTCGTCATATATAAAGAATAAGTTATTTGTATAGCCAAGGCCGTTGTAATGATTTTGTGCTCTTAGCTTTATATCTTTTGGTAAAGTAGATTTGCCAACATAACCACCCTTGGCATTAAAAATTAATACCGCTTTATGGTCGATATCTAAAATTGCCAACTCTTCTCCATCAATACCTGTTGAAGCAATAAAATTATCGCTCAAATCATCAAATGCGACGTTCGCTGACTTGAGATCTAAATGAATTTCTCCTAATTTGTTACCCTCACTCGCGTCAACAATGATGACTTTGTCACTTCTTTTTTGTTTAGCAAAGTAACGATTCGTTTTAGAGTCAAATGAAGGCATTGTAGCTGAGTCACCAAAGGCGGGGTTAAAGTTAGAAACTTCTTTTGATGTGCCCTTTAAATTGCCTTGAGGATCAAGGTCAAGAGAAAATATACCTGTATTAGGGGCAAAACCAGCTTCGCTGGAAATGTTGTAAGTAATGGTTATTAGTTGATAAGTTAATTCATTGTAAAAAATGGAGCGATTATCGAATCCTGCCTGTGTTGAGGATAAGTATTTTCCGGATTGGTCATAGGTATGTATAAGGGATTTGGAGATAGGCGCTTCAGTTTCGGAGCCTAAGGGTGCTAAACCGCCGTCTGCGATGTAATATTTTTTTTGTCCCGGAATGAAAGCTACCGTCATGGGGCGTGTCGTAGGTTTTTTAGCGAGTGTAATTTTAATTTCGGATTGCGCTTCAGGAATGACTTCCGCATAAATACAATAATTAAAAATTAAAAAAAATAGCGTAATAATAATTTTCATAGATTTATCTTTAATAAGGCTAATTGTTAATTTAAGACCGCTCAATAAAAGAAGCGTCGCCATAGCTATAGAAGCGATATTTATTTTTAATAGCGTGTTGATATAGCTTCTTCATGGTATCAGTTCCGCTAAAAGCTGAAACTAAAATGAATAGGGTACTTTTGGGTAAATGAAAGTTGGTAAGTAATGCATCCACAATCTTAAATTTATAGCCCGGTTTGATAAAGATAGAAGTTTCATTAAATCCAGACTGAATCGTTTCTTCGGAAAATTTACTTTCAAGTGCTCTTAACACGGTTGTACCGATTGCAATAATCCTACCATTTTTAGATTTAGCTTCATGAATCATTTTCATGGTTTTATCGGGCACGTTAAAAGATTCACTATGCATCTGATGGTGTTCGATATCATTATCTCTGACAGGTTGAAAAGTGCCAGCACCAACATGCAGAGTTAGGAAAGTATATTTAATTTTTTTATCATTTAAGGCTTTAAAGATTTCATCCGTAAAGTGGAGCCCAGCTGTTGGAGCTGCGACGGCGCCCGATTCCTTTGCATAAATGGTTTGGTATCTATTTTCATCAGATTTATCCGCATTTCTTTCAATATAGGACGGCAAGGGTATGTGCCCATATTTTTCTAAAATGTCGTAAATAGGTACATTCGAAATAAATTCTATATAAAAAAGATCGTTTTCTCTCCTTAAGACCTTAACAGAGACGTCTTTATTAATCTCAAAGATAGTGCCATCAGATATTTTTTTTGATGTTTTTAAGTGTGCGAGTGCATGGTGGTCATTCAAGATACGCTCAATCATGATTTCAACTTTACCACCTGTAATTTTTTTTCCAAATAGCCTAGCTTTAATTACACGTGTATCGTTGAAAATTAGGAGATCATTAATGTTTAATAGATCAACAAACTCTGTAAATTTTTTATCACTGAATGACTTTGTATTTTTATTCAAAACAAGTAGTCGACTTGCATCCCTTTTTTGAAGTGGTGCTTGGGCAATAAGATCCTGAGGTAGATCAAAATCAAATTCTTCAAGAAGCATATTATATTTTTGAGCTTAACATTTAAATGAAATCTTTAATTGACCTGAATATTTTAGTTATTTAATATGATTTAAAATAACATTAACTAAAATAGCAAGGGTTAACAGTAAAAGAATAGCCACTACAAAACCAATAATTAGAAAATATTTTATTCCATGTTTTTCAACAAAAGCATCATCCTGAGAAAATTTTCTATTATTTTGTATGCCGAAAAAAGCGGATATGATACTTTTAATTATATTTAACATAGTCTTTTTTTAAGTTTTAACTCCTTCAATTTTAATATACTTACTAGTTATAAGCCGATATTAACTATAATGTTAAGTTTATAGCCTTCAAAAGGCCGGGATGGCGGAATTGGTAGACGCACGGGACTCAAAATCCCGCGCTAGAAATAGCGTGCGAGTTCGATTCTCGCTCCCGGCACCATAAATTAAAAAATTATTGGAATTTTTTTCTTTTGAGTTCGTCAACTGCAAATATGATTCAAATCAAAAAGTTAAAAAAAGGTACATTAAGTGAATTTATTATTCGCCCAAATCCGTCTATGCCATGGAGAGCGATTAAAAAAATATACTTTTTTTTCTCTATTTTTATCCTCATAATTTCCTTGGTACTTTGTTATCTTGGATTATATTTAGCGATTCCTTTTTATGGCATTGAGGTTCTTTTGCTTGGATATGCTTTGTATTTCACTTGCCTCAAAAGTACTTTTTATCAAATTATAAGAATAAGTTCCCGCTTAATTGAAGTTAAAACTGTTCAAGGAAAAAAAATTATTAAGGAAGAGTTTAATCGGGACTGGAGTAAATTTAGACTTGTTACAACATATTTTAATCGGCCTAGTTATATTGTAATAAGTTCCCAGGGAAAAAATACTCGTGTTGGAGATTTTTTATGCGAAAGTGAACGTTTAGAGTTATTTAAAAAAATTTCATAAATACAATTTTTCGTATTGATTTTAAAAAATCCTACTGATAACATGAACCCCATACAATTTTAGTAAATCTAAATTCAGTAAATTATTTTCAGTAAATAAACATAGAACATTTGACTTTAAACGCTAGAGGGATATTAAATGCATTTGAATAAAAGTATGGCTAGATTTTTATCTAACTTCTCAGTTATCTTCTCGTTATTATTTTTATTAAGCCCTAATTTATTGCATGCTGCATGGGGTTTAAATATGACTCAAGGTGTTACCCCCATAAGTCAGGACGTTTATAACATGCATATGACTTCCTTATATGTAGTTACTATTATTGGTATTTTAGTTTTTAGTGTGATGTTTTGGTCTATATTTCATCATCGAAAGTCAAAAGGCGTCAAACCAGCAAAATTTTCGCACAGTACAACCGTTGAGGTAATTTGGACTCTCATACCTTTTGCAATCATTGTTGCATTGGCAATACCAGCAACTAAACTTCTTGCAAGAATGGATGACACTTCAAAATCTGAAATCACTGTTAAAGCAACAGGTTATCAATGGAAATGGAAATACGATTATATCGATGAGGACATAACTATTTACAGCAATTTGGCCGCTGATAGTGTTGATGCCAGCCAGAAGAACTCAGGCATTGATCCAAAGACTGCTGATAATTATTTACGAAATACCGATACAGCTCTAGTCCTTCCTGTAGGCAAAAAAATTAGAATTATGACAACGGCGAGCGATGTGATTCATGCATGGTGGGTGCCAGATTTAGGTTGGAAAAGAGATGCTATTCCAGGATTTATTAATGATAACTGGACAGTAATTAATAAAGAAGGTATTTATCGCGGACAATGTGCTGAAATTTGTGGTAAGGGACATGGATATATGCCGATTGTAGTGAAAGCCGTTCCTGAAAAAGAATACTTAGCTTGGGTTCAAGAAACAAAACTTGCATTAAAATCTAAAAAAGATAGTGGAGACAAAGAACTTTCGATGGATGAGTTAAAGTCTAAAGGCGAAGCAGTCTACAAAGCCAATTGTTTGGCATGTCATCAAGCAAATGGGCAAGGTATTAAAGGGGTTTTCCCGGCGCTCGATGGAAGTCCGATTGCCACAGTTAAAACTCGTATTACTGAGCATATTCGTCAGGTTATTTATGGCAAAAATAATATGCCTGCTTTTGGAGAGCAGTTGTCGGATACAGACATTGCTGCAGTCGTTACTTATGAAAGAAATGTTTGGGGTAATAAAACAGGCGATATTATTCAGCCTAAAGATGTTGCAGCTAGTAGAAAGAAATAATTTTAAATTTTTTAATTTAGGAAGATTTTAAGAATGAGCACAATAGCACACGCCAATCACGATCATCACGATCATAAGCCTACAGGTATTAAACGTTGGTTGTTTTCAACGAACCATAAAGATATAGGTACGATGTACTTAGTATTTTCATTGATCATGTTCTTTATTGGTGGCTCCATGGCGATGATTATTCGTGCAGAGTTATTTCAACCAGGATTACAGTTTGTAGATCCACAATTTTATAATTCAATGGTAACTGTACATGCGCTTGTAATGATCTTTGGAGCTGTTATGCCAGCAGGTGTTGGACTTGCTAACTGGATGATACCTATTATGATAGGTGCTCCAGACATGGCTCTTCCTCGTATGAATAATATGAGTTTTTGGATTATGCCTTTTGCTTTTGCACTTCTTTTAGGTACTTTGTTTATAGAGGGCGGAGGTCCTGCAGGCGGTTGGACCATGTACCCACCACTTGTATTACAAACAGGAAAAGCATTCCCATTTTTAATTTTTGCGGTTCATTTCCTCGGTATCTCATCTATTATGGGAGCAATTAATATCATTGCAACAGTCTTTAATATGAGAGCTCCAGGCATGACGTTAATGAGATTGCCTTTATTTGTCTGGACTTGGGTAATTACAGCGTTTTTACTTATCGCCTCTATGCCAGTTTTAGCTGGTGCCGTGACAATGCTCTTAACAGATAAATATTTTGGTACAAGCTTTTTTAATGCTGCCGGTGGTGGTGACCCAGTATTATTCCAGCATATTTTCTGGTTCTTCGGTCATCCAGAAGTTTATATTTTAGCCCTTCCAGCTTTCGGAATCATATCTCAAATTATTCCTACATTTGCTCGTAAGCCGCTTTTTGGTTATGCGTCCATGGTTTACGCAACAGCCTCAATCGCAATTCTTTCTTTCTTCGTATGGGCACATCACATGTTTACAGTTGGCCTTCCTATTAATGGCGAATTATTTTTCATGTATGCAACGATGTTAATTGCTGTTCCGACAGGTGTTAAAGTATTTAATTGGGTAGCTACCATGTGGAAAGGCGCTATGACCTTTGAGGCTCCGATGCTGTTTTCATTGGCATTTGTAATTTTATTTACAATTGGGGGTTTTTCTGGCCTTATGCTAGGTATTACGCCAGTTGACTTTCAATATCATGACACTTACTTTGTTGTAGCTCACTTCCACTACGTCTTATTGACTGGCGCAGTTTTTGCACTGATGGCATCAGTTTATTATTGGCTTCCTAAATGGACTGGTAATATGTATGACGAGAAATTAGCTAAGGTACATTTTTGGCTTTCGACTATTTTTGCAAATGTACTTTTCTTTCCGCAACATTTTTTAGGTTTAGCCGGCATGCCAAGAAGAATTCCGGATTACAGTATTCAATTTGCAGATTTTAATATGGTTTCGAGTCTTGGCGGTTTTGCATACGGCATTTCGCAATTATTATTCATTTATATAGTTATTAAATGTGTCTTGGGCGGCAAAAAAGCTACAGCTCAAGTTTGGGAAGGGGCGCGTGGTTTGGAATGGACATTAAGTTCACCTCCGCCATACCATTCATTTACTAAGCCACCAAAAGTCACAAAAGCTCTAATGGACTATTGATGGTTAAAAAAACATTTAGAACTAATAATGAATTAGTTGAAAAAAGAAATAAACGATTAGCATTGATTCTAGGGTTAGTTGCTCTTTCTTTTTACCTAGGGTTTCTTATAAGTAATATGAAATGATTAAAGTAAGCGGCATTAAGCGAACAACTGTTTATTTAACGCTGCTCACAGTGCTAATGTTTGGTTTTGGATATGCACTAGTGCCGCTTTATGATGTTTTCTGTGAAGTCACTGGATTGAATGGAAAGACTGGTCGTATTTATAATGCAGAAGCTTCAAAACTAGTTGTAGATGCTGACCGATTTGTTACTATTCATTTTGATTCAAACATAAATGGAAATTTAGCTTGGAAATTAAAAGCTGATCAAAAGTTTTTAAAGGTTAATCCAGGTAAATTTTATGAAGTAACTTATACCGTTGAAAATATGATTAATGAGGAGATTGTTGGGCAGGCAATACCAAGCGTTACCCCACAAATCGCATCACTTTATTTAAAAAAGTCTGAATGCTTTTGTTTTAGGAACCAAGTGTTAAAGCCAGGTGAGAAAAAAAATCTTACGGTGCGTTTTGAAGTTGATAAAGATATTCCAAAAAACGTAGAATCACTCACACTTTCATACACCTTCTTTAGAGCTTTAAGAGAAGATAAAAAAGTAAGTTAAATACAATTTATAAATTATTAACTGATAATTAAGGAAATATATGGCAAGTAAAGATATCTATTTTGTTCCTGAGTCAAGTAAGTGGCCGATTGTCGGCAGCCTCGCTTTATTTACTTCATTTGTAGGGGCAGCAATGTTATTTAATCAGTCGCCCAATGCAAAATATGTGTTTATTATCGGATTAGCAGCGGTAATTTACATGTTTGCTGGATGGTTTTCAAATGTAATAACTGAGAGCCTTGAAGGAAAATATAATAAACAAGTAGATACTAGCTTCAGAATGGGTATGGGTTGGTTTATTCTCTCAGAAGTTATGTTTTTTGCAGCTTTTTTTGGCGCGCTATTTTATGCGCGTGTTTTATCTGTACCTTGGCTAAGTGGCGAAGGTCATGGATTAGTAACGCATCAATTTTTATGGCCAGAATTTAAAGCTTCATGGCCAATGTCAGTAATGCCAAATCCAACTAACTTTACGGCATTTAAAGATACTATCCCAGCGTTTGGAGTTCCTGCATTAAATACATTAATTCTTTTAACAAGTGGATTGACGGTTACATTTGCCCATTGGGCCCTAAAAAAGGGACAAAGAAAATATTTATGTGCCTGGCTTGCTGCCACAGTTGCGTTAGGGGCAATATTTGTTTATTTTCAAGCTGGTGAGTATCACCATGCATATACTGAGTTAAATTTAAAGCTTAGTTCTGGAATATATGGATCTACATTTTTCTTACTGACAGGATTTCATGGTTTCCATGTGACGATGGGGGCTGTTATGTTAGCAGTGATTTTATTGAGATCACTTAAAGGACATTTTACAAAAAATGATCACTTTGCTTTTGAAGCTGTCGCATGGTATTGGCACTTTGTGGATGTGGTTTGGCTAGGTCTGTTTATCTTTGTATATTGGCTTTAATCTAGCCCACTTTAAAAAGCGCTATATTTATAGCGCTTTTTTATTTCACATGTTATGTGGGTGAATCAGGCCAGAATAAAACCCATAAAAAAGCAAGAAGAATAAAAGAAGAGAAAGCCCAACTCTAAAAGAAAGTGATGTAACCATTCTGTTTGAATTCTTTTTTTTATCTTTTATTAGAAAGAAAAGTCCACCCGAAAGAGATAGAAGTATAAATAATAGAATTGCTATTACAAGAATCTTAAATAATAATTCACCACTCATAAAATAACCGTACCTTCACAATTTAATGTTGAAATTTTCAATCTATAACATAAGTTTTAATTATAAGTTATTACCTACCCTGGTATTTATTATATTTTTTACTCTTTTTATTAAATTGGGTTTTTGGCAGATGGATCGTGCCGATCAAAAAAAGGTAATTAATATGGCATTTGTCGAGAGACAAAATCAGCCACCAATACAGTTAAATAAAGAAACTATCCAAATGCCAATAAAGGATATTATTTGGCATCACGTTACTTTGAATGGGGAGTTTTTAAATGATAAGAATATTATCCTAGACAATCAAATTCGTGAAGAAAAAGCAGGCTTTCTCATTTATACCCCTTTTAGAATATTAGATTCAAATAGCGTTATCTTAATTAATAGAGGCTGGCATCCTTTAACTAATTCAAGAACGGATATACCTGATATAACCCCTATAAAAGATATTCAAACAATTGAAGGTGAGGTAAGTCAAATGCCATCTTCTGGTATTTCACTAGGAAACGTTGTAACTGAGAAATTAGACGAATCATCTTTTAGGATTCAGAAGATGGATTATGATATTTTAAAGTCCCTAATAAGCAAAGATTTAATGAGTTATGAAGTAAAACTCAAAAAACCAATTTTTGATAAGACTTATATTTTAGATTCTGGTATTCCAGTTCCCGATAGCGATAAAAATTATGGATATGCATTTCAGTGGTTTGCGATGGCATTTACTCTTTTGATTATTTTTATAAGATTGGGCGCACAAAAGAAATGATATTAAGCAATATTCATAAGTCACGATTAAAACTAATTAGTATTATCTTATTATTCTTTATACCTGTGATTTATGCATGGTATTTAGTTTTTTTTACAGATTTTAAAATAAACTCAAAGGGAGTTGAGCATGGGCTTTTAATTCGCCCAATTATTCAGATTGGTAATTCTGAATTACTTGAGCCAGTAAGTAGACAAATTTACCAATTAACTGGCAAATGGACATTAGTTTCTTTTGTCGAAAATAAATGTGATAAGGCATGTGAATTCCAATTATATGAGTTAAGACAAATCTGGCTTGCATTAGGTAAAGATGCTAACAAAATTCAAAGGCTGGCTATAGCTAAAGATAATGACTTAATTTCATCTGAACAAATTAAATTGAGCCAAGGTCAGCTTTTATTAAAAGATGATAGCGATTTAAACAGGCTAAATAATCTGTTCAATTCATACCCAGACTTCAATAATGAGTCCATCTATTTGATAGATCCTTATGGTAATTTGATGATGCAATATAAAAAAGGAACAAATCCATCTGGAATAATTAAAGATTTAGAGCGCTTAATAAGAATTTCGAAGTAATTAGGAATCTAGATGCTTTTTTAAAAGAGCATTCAATTTATTAAAATCTAGCTCCCCTATAACTTTATCAATGATTTTTCCATTTTTATCAATAAGTATTGAAGTTGGAGTAAGGCGAACGTGCTCAAATGATCGTGCAATTTGGCCATCAACATCTAATACAACAGGAAAAGGGATTTTATTCTTTTGAGTAAAATTTAAGACCTGATTGGGCGGGTCATAACTCATAGATACGGCAATAATCTCTAAGCCTTGCCCCCTGAATTGATTGTATATAGCAACAAGACCTGGCATTTCTTTGATACAGCCTGGACAGTCAGTTGCCCAAAAATTGATGATTGTGAAATTGTTTTTTTCTTCATAAAGCTTTATTGCTTTGCCAGTTATTGAAGTAACCGGAATTTCAGGAACTTTTTTATTTGTGGCCAATGACAAAAAAATTAAAACTAAAAGAGTTAATAAAACTAATAATAGCCAGAGAGATTTTTTTGTCATAATAAGGTGAATGTTATAATTCTTAATAGTAATTGAATTATTTCATATGAGTCTAATCGATATTAAAATAAATTTATAGAAATTTAATTATGCATTTTTTTAAAAAAATTACTTTATTTACTACAATTATGGCTTTTTGTTTAATTGTTTTGGGCGCTTATGTAAGGCTATCAGATGCTGGTTTAGGTTGCCCAGATTGGCCAGGATGTTTTGGAACGCTAACTGTTCCAGAAAGCCAAATGGCTATTGAAAAAGCTCAGCACACTTTTCCCGATCAAATTATAGAAAATGGCAAAGCTTGGAAGGAAATGGCTCATAGATATGTAGCAGGGATATTAGGGCTTTTAATTCTAATAATTGGGGTTTTAGCCCATAACAATAAAAAATCTTTAAAAGTAAATATCCTCGTCCCATACAGCCTGCTGGCTATTGTATTTTTTCAAGCTATGTTAGGAATGCTTACAGTTACGCTTTTACTAAAACCTATTATTGTAAGTGCCCATTTAATAGGGGGTATGACAACTTTAGCTATTCTAACTTATATGAGTTATAAACATTTCAACGACAATTCAAAAGTAGCTCTAAAAAAAGATATAGTTTTTTATATGACAAGATTTAGTCTTGCATTAATTTTTATGCAAATCTTTTTAGGGGGCTGGACTAGCACTAATTATGCTGGTTTAGCTTGTACAGATTTTCCAACCTGCCATGGTGAATGGATCCCTAATATGGACTTTAAAAATGGATTTAATATATTTAGAAATTTAGGTCAAACATTTGAGGGGGCGCCAATTAGCCTTGATGCTCTTCAGGCAATCCAGTGGATACACAGAATAGGGGCTATAACTGTGATTATTTATTTTAGCTATTTGTCATTTGCATTAATGAAGTACAAACAATTGAGATTTGAATCAATACTATTATTAGCTTTACTAGCAGCTCAATTCGTCATAGGAATTGCTAATTTGATGCTTCATCTCCCAATGATCTTAGCTGTTAGTCATAATCTAATTGCAGCTCTATTAGTCATTATAATGACAATAATAAATACAAAAATTAAAAAACAATATGCTTAGTGGCATTTCTAAAAGAAATATTTTCAATCTTCAAACTAACTTAAAGAATTTTTTAGTTCTCTGCAAGTTACGAGTTAATTCTCTTATTGTTTTTACTGCCGTGATTGGAATGTTTTTAGCCACTCCAGGAATGGTTCCATTTAATCTACTATTAAGTTCTATTCTTGGGATCGGTTTTGTTTCCTGCGCAGCAGCAGCTTTTAATTGTTTAATTGAGCAAAAAATAGATGCCATAATGGCAAGAACAAAAGGAAGGCCTATAGGTACCGGGCTATTGTCATCTAAACAAACTGTAGTTTATGCAACTATTTTGGGCAGTATTGGATTAGTTATTCTCTATCATTACGTAAATGCGTTAACGATGTGGCTAACTCTCGCAACTTTCTTTTCTTATTCTGTTATTTACACAATTTTTCTTAAACCTGCTACACCAATGAATATTGTAATTGGCGGAGCTTCTGGCGCTATGCCTCCAATTTTAGGATGGGCAGCTGTCAATAATACTGTTGGGCCGGAGGCGTTAGTATTGTTTTTAATTATTTTCTGCTGGACACCACCTCACTTTTGGGCGTTAGCACTTTATCGTAGAAATGATTATGCGAAGGTTGGTATACCAATGTTGCCTGTCACACATGGCGAGTCTTTTACACTACTTCAAATAGTTCTCTATACAATTATTTTGATTATCGTAACTATGTCTCCATTCAGCCTTGGTATGAGCGGACTTATTTATTTAATTTGTGCCACAATTCTTAATGCTTTCTTCTTGTACTATGTAATTATGTTATATAAAAATTACTCAGATAGGCTGTCTATGAAA